>QNAH01000110.1 GCA_003641425.1 Candidatus Zixiibacteriota bacterium | reverse complement strand
TTTACCGAACAGTTTAAAAGCATCGCCAAGAAGCGTTATCGATAAAATGAATAAATAAAGAAAAAATAACATCCCGATGGGCTTAAGAACGGATGTTGTCTTCAGCTTCCTGCTTTTTAAAAGAAACCCGGCAAACTTGTTTTTACCGGGCGTATTCGTATCCGTCAATCTTTTTTCTCTCCTGAGGACTCTTCCTTTCGATTGCGGTGAATTTATAGAGACGGCATTACATTGTCAAGAACATATTGAACAAATATCATTATCAAAAGAGATGACTAACCACGGATTGATTTATTTACTCCGGCAACCCGTTTGCCGTACTCATAGCAGACGGTCAGGCAATCCTCGCTCGGCCCGTCTTTGCCTTCCAGTCCCACCTGAGCATATGGTCCCCAGTGGTTGGCCCCGGTTCCATACCCCGGCATATCATTGACGAATCCGACCATCACCGAACCCAGCTCCATCAGAGTCGAATAAAGCGCCGGCTGAGTCATCTCGGTTCCGGCATTAAAGCCGCCTCCCGAGACAAGTACCCCGCCGACACGATTCTGCAGGGCTGATTCCAGCCAGACACCGCCCAGTGTATCTATAAATGTCTTCATTTCATTGCCGACCGATCCCATCCGGACCGGCGAGCCGAAAATTATCGCATCGTGATCAAGAAGCATCTTTGGATCAGTCTTTTTGGCCGCAGAAAGGGTGACCTCAAGGCCCGATTCCTCCAAACCCTCTTTCATCTTCCCGGCCATCTGCCCGGCATGACCATAAGCCGACTGATAAACTATAATTGCTTTCATATTTTGACCGCCTTGGACAAAAGCACCAATTTGCAATGTTATTTAATGTAATATGTTTAAGGGAGATAACAGGAGACGGCTCAGTATTGTTCCTCGTAGGGAATAAATAAGAGCCCGTTTTCGCGGCCTTCGCGAACAATGATCATGTAAATACCTTCGGTGTCCAGCTTATCCAGGATCTTGCCCATCAGGTCACGGGCATTGCGGACGATTTCGCCATTGACTCTCTTAATCAAATCGCCGGGCATCAGCCCGCTGGCATAAGCCATACCCAGGCTGTCGACATCGATCACCTCAAGCAGACCGGTCGGGGTTTTGGCCACAGAAAAACCGAGTCTCCCGCCCCCGGCCGACATTTTTATCAACTTTCTGCTGTCCTGGGCGGCAATATCGCGGCGCGAAGGGCGCGGTACCCGGGTCAGACCGACCAGAGGTGAATCATAGGGCTCCCGCGACAGGTAAAATAAAAGCGGTTCCTCCGGAGTCAGCACCCAGCTGAAACGAAAATGATTTTGATAGATATCCCAGCCCGGATTATGCCGCTTCCATGATGCTGACCGGGTGATTTCTTCAAGGCTGTCCGGAGGGATGATCTGCTCGGCGCAGGCCATGGCCAAGGTAAGGGCCAGGACATCGAATCGAAAAGCGCTTTTCTCCATCAGCGGATGCAGAGATATCGGATCGTTCTCGTTACCGGGAAGTTCATACTGCATGAGATTGCGGCCGGCAAGCAGTTTTATCAGATCAAACAATTGATGCATTCCGGTCGGAGTCGCCTCGATATAATTATCCCGCCTGATACCTTCGAGAGGAAAACAGGGCGGATCATAGAGAAGATTGGTACGAAGATATTTCATCAATCCTATTCTGATACTGTTTTCCTGCCAGGCGATTCCCGAATAATCCGTGATTAATCCCAGGATATCATATTTGAGACTATCCCAGACGGCGATAAACGATGAATCGTTGCGATTCACCCAGCGGATTTCCCTCGCGATCAGGTAATCGCTGGAATAATATTCAGGGTAAAAGGCCTTCATCAGCAGTCGATTATCGGCATCGAAATAGACTATCGGCAGATCGGTGCGGACCGGTTTAGGCGCCAGCGGCAGGAAAGTCTCCGCCTCATTCTGCGCCGCAACTTCGACGGCTAAAAAGAAAAGCATCATAAAAAGAATTGCATTTTTCATAGATGCTAAATTTGGCAAGATATTATAAGAAAAGCAAGAACTTTATCACATCGTTCTATGATTGTGAGAAACCCGGCTCCGGCGCGGCGGTTGGTATGCCCCCGCGCGGCGACAGTTTGCGCAACTCCAGGTAAAAAAGGGTCATGAGCGAATTGAAAAATGTTCCGAGGAATCCCTCGACAACGATTGCAATCAGGAGAAAGAGCGGCAGTATAACAAAAAGCGAACCGAGCAGGATCCAGACTGATTGTGTCGCCAGCATCATAATCGGAATGGCGAACAGTATGGCTATTATGGTGGCGCCGATAACAATAACTATCCACAAAAATGTCGTGATCAGGAAAATCACCAGATTGGGGATGATATGTTTGATCAAAAGATGAAATGCCTCGCCGACGGCCTGAATGATCGGGGTTTGATAGGCCACGATTTCCCGCTGGGCCAGCGAATAGACATTCCCAAAAAAGAAAGCCGCCGCAATGCCGACCGGAATTCCAATCAATAAAGCCAATACTCCGAGCACCGGTGTTATGATAAAGGCCAATACTATCGGCAAAATAATAACAAATAGAACCGCAACCACGACTACGACGGCCAGTAAAAACAATCCCAGGAAGCGCCAGAAAAAAGAGGCCCCGGCTTTGAATAATTTTCCCAGCCGGTATGGTTCTTCTCTTTCGATTTTGTAAACACCCTCGATCAACCCGGCGATACTTATCAGATTCAGGACAAAGAAGATAAGAAACAGCAGAAGAAGCATGGCCACGATGAAAAGCACCAGCGCCGCCGATATTTCGGGATTGAACTCAAACCAGTCGATTATCCGGTCGGTAAAATCGCCGCCGACATTATACTGCCAGTGGTGGAATTTCTCAAAAACATGTTTGTCGGACAGATCGAATCCGCCGAAATAGCCCATGGAAGTGGCCAGAAAGCCGAGGACCCAGAGCACCTTGTGCTTCCAGGATAAATTGAATGCTCGAGTTAAAAGATTGTTATAATCCATAAGATATTATTAAGTAAAATAATGCTTCTTCAACAAGCAACAAAAATTATCTAATTTAATCCGGCCGCTGACGCCGTCTGCTTTTTTACCGGAAAGCCATTGCCGTTATAAATCATGCCGTCTTTCAACTTGATTGTCCGCTGGCAGTGATTGGCGATATTCATATCATGGGTTATGACGATGACGGTGTGGCCGGTTTCCCATAATTCATCGAATATCTTGATGATCTCAGCGCCCGACTTGGTATCGAGATTACCGGTCGGCTCGTCGGCCAGGATCAATTTCGGATCGTTGCCGAGTGCCCTGGCAATAGCCACGCGCTGCATCTCGCCGCCCGACATCTCGGTCGGTTTATTTTGAAGTTTTTCGCCGAGGCCGACCCGGTTGAGAAGATCGACCACCCGTTTTTTGCGCTTTTTGCTCCGCATACCGGAAAACAGCAATGGTAATTCGACATTTTCATAGGCCGATGCGTACGGCAGCAGATTAAAGGCCTGGAAAACAAACCCGACTTCGCGATTACGAACCCCGGCCAGTTCATTTGCGGTCAGGCTGTCGACCTTGCGACCGGAAAGATAATATTCGCCGTCGCTTGGCGTATCCAGACAGCCTATGAGGTTCATCAGGGTTGATTTACCAGAACCGGATGGGCCGACAATGGCGATATATTCATTGTCTTCCACTTCCAGATTAATATCACGCAGAGCCTCGAATGAAACCTTACCGGTATTATAAACCTTTCTAATGTTTTTCATGCTGATCATGATTGCACCTGTATGCTCAAGGAAATGTTATTCATATCTTAATGCCTCCACGGGATTGACCGAAGCGGCCTTCAGGGCTGGGAACAATCCCGACAGCAGACCCATGATCCCCAGAATCAGTACCACCACCAGTCCGATTTCCAGTGAAATGGTCGGTTTACCCAGCAGTTCGATGGCTTCCGATTCAATCGGCACCCTCTTGAACGCCTCGGTTAAAATATAGGTGATGGCGATTCCGAAAAATCCGCCCAGGAAGGTGATTCCCAGGGCCTCGAGAAGAAACTGAATGACTATGTAAATGCGGCGCCCGCCGACAGCCATCTTGATACCGATCTCCCGGGTCCGTTCCTTGATCGAAACGTACATGATGTTGGCCACTCCGACGCTGGCAATCAGGAGTGTCAGTCCGCCGATGATTCCGAGAAAGATTTCGATACCGATCATAATATTGTTGGTCATCCTGGTCATTTCGATAACATCCCAGAAAGACAGAGCCCGGTCATCATCGGGATTGAATTTGTACCTGGCGCCCATTACCTCAAAAACTCTTTTTTCCAACGCCTTGGTGTTGTCCATGGAATTGGGCTGATAAACAATATTATCCAGATACGGATCGCCGAAAATCGATACAAATGTTGTCGCCGGGATGACAATAACATCCTCATCCTGGCCCTGATAACTGTTCATCTGCACCTTGTGCTTCATCACGCCGATCACCTTGAACGGCATTTTCTGTATATAGATAGTCTCGCCGACCGCTTCTTTATCGCCGAACAGCCTTTTCTTGACATCATCGCCGAGAAAAGCCACCCGCCGTTTCAGGTCGATGTCGAGCTGGTTTATGAATCGTCCTCCCATTTCCGGAATCATGTTGCGCATATCGCGGTAGGCCGGGAAAACACCGTTGATTCTTTCACTCAGGATATTGTCATCCTGCCTTATCTCGACCGACCAGCGGATATATTCGCCGGCGACTTCTTTGAGTTCGGGTAGATTTTTCTTCAGGTATTCAATATCTGATTCATAGAGGTGAATGCGGCGTCCTTTGCCGAAACCTTCATGGGCGATCGAAGTCTGTCCGCCCCACATGATGACGATTCCCTGGCCCAGGCCGACGGTTCCTTTCATAAATTGTACCTTAAGACCCTCGCCGAATCCGAGAAGCATCATGATTGACATGGTCCCCCATAGTATGGCCACCAGGGTCAGGAGCATGCGTTTACGCTGTTTGCGAAAATCCCGCATAAAAATGTTGTATATGATCGAAGGACTCATAGTTCACCTAAAATAATTTCAATGCTTTGACCGGCTCCAGATTGGCCGCCCTGCGGGCCGGGAAAAAACCTGCCACAATGGCTATTACGCCGATTATACCGATTGCCATCAGCCCGCCCGCCAGGGTAACCGTCGGTTCCCCGATATTTTCTGTCAGGCTGGGCGGTACAGCTTTCATTATCCCGAAAGCCAGTAAAAATCCCAGCGCCCCGCCGATCGCGGTCAGCAGGATTGTCTCGAACATAAATTGTATCATGATGAGCCGTTTCTTGGCGCCCATGGCCATCTTGATACCTATCTCTTTGGTACGTTCCTCGAGAACGACATTCATGATATTGCTGACACCGATACCTCCGGTGACCAGGGTCATACACCCGATTCCGACCAGGAATGCCCTGAAGGCCAGGAAAAAGGTGGCAAAAAATTTAAATCCCTCGGTCGTATCCCAGATCATCAGCGCCTCGGTGTCCTCGGGGTCAAAAGAGTATTTCGTCCCGAGAACCCCTTCGATATCCTTTTTGACACGGCCCATCATAGACGGTTTTTGGGCCTGGGCTATCATCATTTGCGGATAACGATGCGACCACATCGTCTTGAATGTCGATGAAGGAATCCAGGCATGATTATAATCCCTGCCGGAATAGGATGAGTTCTGTTCCTTGGGCGACATGATACCAATGACGGTAAAGGGAATATTGTCAATAAAAAATGTTCTGCCGACATGATCCCCCTGGCCGAACAGTCTTTCGGCCAGCCGGTTACCGAGAAAAACAACCCGCCTTTTCTCGGCCATATCCATGGCATTGATAAACCGTCCGCCCGCCTGCGGGATCAAGTTTCGCATTTCGGAAAATTCCGGCCAGACACCGGCGACCCGGGCGACCAGATTATTGCGCCCCGTTTTCATCGGTACACTGGACCTGGCAAATTCCGGTGAGATTCTCTTGAGGGATGTGACGGAGGCCTTGATTCGGGCTACATCTTCTTCGGTAAACCGGATCCGCCGCCCGCGCGGAAGCCCTTTCCATGGTTTGGATGTCAGACCGGGCCAGAATATACAGATATTTTCTCCCAGCCCCTTGAATCTTTTTATTTGGTATTTGTAAAGACCGGTGCCGAATCCAAGCAGGATTATCACCGCGGCCGTTCCCCAGAGGATGCCGAACATCGTCATAAATGTCCGAAGTTTCTGGTGGCGCATATCGCGGAAAAACTGCCTGATGGAAAGGAGCTGGAACATCTATTCGATCTCCCTCGGCGGCCGTTCCACAAGCATATCGCCTTCATTGAGACCGGCTACGACCTCGATATTGATTCCATCCGACAAACCGATTTCGATCGGGAGACGGTTGGTGTCGCCGAGGCTGTCATGCGTTTCGACATAAGCGGTATCGTTGACAAACTCTATCAGCCGTTCCGGGATGACCAGGATTTCTTCTTTTTTATTGACTATGATATCGGCATTGGCCGAATATCCGGCTCGAAGAAGATTGGTTCCCAGATCGACCAGTCTTATCTCCACCTCAAAGACAGTCGAACCCTGGTCCTGGCGCGCCTTCGGCGAAATTCTCAGAACCTCGCCTTCAACCGTATCTTTGGGTAATGCACCGACTTTGATATGTGCCGTCATCCCGACTTTCAGTTTGCCGACATCGATCTCATCGACAGTCCCCTTGAAAATGAGATCCTCCATATAAGCCAGGGTCATCAATTCGGTTCCGGCCTGGTATGAAGTCAGCGGGACAACCGGATCGCCCTCTTCGACCAGCCGTTCAAGGATCATACCATTGACCGGTGATTTGATGATATTGTCAACTTTCAAATCGGCGATCTCGGTTTTGCCCGATTGTATCAGGTCAAGCTGTTCCTGGGCAAGTTGCAGTCTCAGACGGGCCTCATCATAGCTGGCTCTTTTTGATTCGAATTCCTGATCCGATATAAGTTCTTTGTCCAGAAGTGTCTTGAACCGTTCGTATTCGAGCCGGGTATTTTCGAAGGCTACCTCATAAATTTCGACATTACGCTTGGCGGTCGCGAATTCGATCGGGGTCGGGTTGGGAGCGACATCGAGTAACGGATCGCCGATCTTGACATAATCACCCACCTCTACATAGATCTTCTTGACAATACCGGAAATCTTTGACTTGACCGAAGTTTCCTGCCTTGGCTCGATCTTGCCGACAGCCAAAGCCTTATCGACAATGGTGCCTTTCTCGACCTTGATGGTTTTGATATCCTCGGTTTTGCTGGCATTACCGCTGAGGGCAAAGAATAACACGGTTGCGATGACTGCCAGCACTGCGAAAATCAGGAGTATTTTCTTGAACATCTTCAATCTCTCGATCTATTTGTTGATTATTTTCTGCATGCCTGGTATTGAGATACGCAATTTCACTTTTTTTGTTTCGCGTCTTAATTAATCATTTATTATCCTTCATGTCAGATTTGACTTGTCCCGGAGAGTAAAGGTTGCCATTATTTTATAGAAATCCGGGGGTGTTAATGAAAAAATCTCTCAGTAATCTTTTTGACATTCGGGATCAAATGGCATATTTTACGCCATCTGGTGTATGAGAAATCGGGAGTGTTTTTTATGTTGAGAAATCTGTTACTATATTTTGTGATTGCCTGCCTGATATTTACATTTGGCGGTTGTTCCGATACCGATACAAACAGCAAAACCGAATCAATGGACAAAACTGATTCGACCCCGGTGGATAGCCTGGTCATTGTCCTTGCGGGACAGGAAGGTAAATCGGTATTCGAGATCACCGAGCAGGAGCATGAGCTCGATTATATTCCAAGTATAGCCGGAAATTTTATTCAGGCGATCGATTCGATCGAGATTTCAAGCAAATACGGCTGGCTGTTTTCAGTCAATGACAGCATGGGCGGGGTGGCCTCGGATAAGTATATCACCAAAGACGGTGATGTAATCAAATGGCATTACAGAAAGTTTTGATTTTCAAAGCCTTAAATATATAAGGGGGAGCCATGAATATTGACCATGTCCTCGACGGCAAGGAGCTTTTTCTGATCGCCGGTCCCTGCGTGATCGAATCGGAGGATATCTGCTTTACCGTCGCCGAAAAACTGAAAGAAATCTCGGGAAAATATAACCTGCCGGCTATCTTTAAATCATCCTATGCCAAAGCCAATCGTCTTTCCGGCGAATCGTTTTCAGGGCATGGTATGGATTTTGGACTTGAGATCCTCGGCAAGGTCAAAGAAAAATTCGATTTACCGGTTCTGACCGATGTTCATGAGAC
>QNAH01000109.1 GCA_003641425.1 Candidatus Zixiibacteriota bacterium | reverse complement strand
GGTAAAAAGAAAATATAATTCAAGGGATAAAAAAACAGAAGCCCGAAGGCTCCTGCTTTATATCAAATATGAATTTCTTTTGGGTGTCTATTCTTCCGTTACCACCCGGGCGACATCGATCACCTTATCACCCTTGTCGAGCTGTATCAGCCGCACACCCTGCGTGTTGCGGCTTATCACCGATATCTTGCTCACTCTCTGGCGGTTGGTGATCCCCTTTTTCGTAATCAGTATCAGCTCGTCCTTATCCACCACTTCCTTGATCGACACCACCTCGCCGTTCCGCTCACTGGCCTTTATGTTTATTATGCCTTTTCCGCCGCGGTTCGTCACCCTGTAGTCGCTGATATTGGTGCGTTTGCCGTATCCGTTCTCGGTTACGGTCAGCAGGGTGCTGTCGCGCTTGACCACAACCATGCCGATAGTATAATCGCCGGTGCCCAGGTTGATCCCCTTGACACCGTAGGCGGTGCGGCCCATCGGGCGGATCTTGTCCTCAGGGAACCTGATGGCCTGCCCCTTGCGGGTGGCCAATACGATATCGAAAGTACCGTCGGTCACCGCCGCCTCGATCAGCTCGTCTTCGACCGGCAGATTGGCGGCATTGATACCGGCTTTGCGCGGGTTGGAGAAACTCGAAAGCGGCGTTTTCTTGATAATGCCGTTACGGGTGGCCATGACCACGAAATGTTCGTCGTCGAATTCACGCACCTTGCAGAAAGCGGTGATCATCTCGCCCTTGCCCATCTCGACCATATTGACAATCGGTTTACCCTTGGCGAGGCGTCCCCCGGTCGGGATGGTATGCACCTTGACCCAGTAACAGCGCCCCTTGTTGGAGAAGAAGAGAATATAATCGTGGGTCGAGGCGACAAAGAGATGTTCGGCGAAATCTTCCTCTTTGGTCTCGATACCGATCACACCGCGTCCGCCGCGGTTCTGACGCCGGTACATCGAGATCGACAGCCGTTTGACATAGCCGGCATGGGAGATGGTGATGACCATATCCTCCTCAG
The DNA here is from genome assembly GCA_003641425.1 of Candidatus Zixiibacteriota bacterium. Classification (GTDB taxonomy): domain Bacteria; phylum Zixibacteria; class MSB-5A5; order GN15; family PGXB01; genus PGXB01. Next base: position 7,378 of record QNAH01000109.1, on the reverse strand, counting down.
CGATTAAATCCTCGAGAGTGAAATCTTCCTCGGCTTCCTGGATCATCGTTCGGCGAGGGTCGGCGTATTTTTTCTTAAGCTCATCCAGCTCGTTTTTGATTATGGCCATGCGGCGCGGTTTCGACGCCAGAATTCCTTTCAACTCTTCAATCAATTTGAGTGTCGCGACATATTCATCCTCGATCTTCTGCCGTTCCAATCCGGTCAGGCGGGCCAACCGCATCTCGAGAATGGCATTGGCCTGGCGTTCCGAAAGTTTGAATTTCTTCATCAAACCATCACGGGCAGTCGGTGTATCCTTTGATTTCTTGATCAGCTCGATCACGGCGTCGATATTGTCCAGCGCGATCTTGTACCCCTCGAGAATATGCGCGCGCTCCTCGGCTTTGTTGAGATCGAACTGTGTGCGCCGGACAACCACCTCATGGCGATGGTCGATATATTCGACAAGCATCTCTTTCAGGCTGAGAACTTTTGGGACACCATGGACCAGCGCCAGCATCATGATGGCGAAGGTGGTCTGCATCTGCGTGTTTTTATATAGCTGGTTTAGGACAACCTCTGCCTGAGCATCGCGTTTAAGCTCGACCACAATACGCATTCCGTCACGGTCGGATTCGTCACGCAGGTCGGAAATACCATCGACTTTTTTGTCACGAACCAGATCGGCGATTTTTTCCAATAGATTCGATTTATTGACCTGAAATGGTATTTCGTTGACGACAATACATTCTTTGCCGTTGGCCAGCTTTTCGGTCACCGCCTTGGCGCGGACCGAAAGGTGACCGCGTCCGGTACGATAGGCCGAGCGGATGCCCTCACGGCCGTTGATAATACCGCCGGTGGGGAAATCGGGCCCGGTTATGATCTCCATCAATTCGTCGTTGGTGATCTCTTCGTTGTCGATAATCGCATTGATCGCCTCGACCGCCTCGCCAAGATTATGCGGCGGAATATTCGAGGCCATACCGACCGCGATACCGGAAGTGCCGTTACAGATCAGGTTGGGAAATTTGCCCGGGAGCACGCGAGGTTCCTTGCGAGTCTCATCATAGTTGGGCATCATGTCGACCGTCCCTTTTTCCATATCGGCCAGCATTTCCATGGCAATCGGGGTCATCCTCGCTTCGGTGTACCGCATGGCCGCGGCGCCGTCACCATCGATCGATCCGAAATTCCCCTGTCCATCGACCAGCGGATAGCGCATATTGAAATCCTGCGCCATACGAACCAGCGTAGGATAAACCACCTGCTCGCCGTGCGGATGATAGTTACCCGAGGTATCACCCGATATTTTGGCGCATTTTCGATGCGGGCGTCCGGGCGTCAGCTTGAGATCGTTCATCGCCACCAGAATCCGGCGATTGGATGGTTTCAAACCGTCGCGGACATCAGGCAGAGCCCGGTTGGTAATAACGGACATGGAGTAATCGAGATAAGAATTTTTCATCTCCTCTTCGAGTTCAATGGGGACGATTTTTTCTCTTTTAAGCGACATTTCTATTCCCTGAAATTTCTGTTTTCGGTCAATTATTTTAAGCTCTTAAAGATAAGTAATTTATGCCCAAAAAGCAATTTTCAAACAAAAAAATTAACACTTTTCTGCAGTCGTAATTCATTATTTTCCAATAGTTTAACAATATTCTATCAAGCCTTCCAATGTTTTATTACAAACGCTTGAAAATTAGTATAAGTTCCCGGCCAAAAGGCCGCTTCAGGAGATATTTCCGGACCGTTTCAGTGCCGCCACAAGCGGCGGGATAACTATGATCTGGATAATAATTCCGGGAATCCCGGTGACCACCGCCCCTCCGGCGGCAAAAAACTCCAGCGGACCATAGGGCAGTTCGATAAACATACCCAGCAGAAGCAGACCCAGCGCAAACGTCAGCCGCCCGACAATCATGGCCAGTATCAACGCCAGGTATATATTCATCTTCATCTTTTTATAAGCCAGCCCGGCCACCAATCCGTAAAGCGGCAATTCCATGGTCATCAGAGGAACGGCGTAAGCCGGCGGCATGCCCGTTATTAAATGCGACAAAAACGGAGCAATCAGGCCGATCAGCACCCCGGCCGCGGGTCCGACCGTAAAACCGCAGATCAGGACCGGGATATGCATCGGTAGAAAAATCCGCCCGGCAATACCGAATTGATGAAAAACTATCGGCAAAAGAATGGCAAGTGCGAGATAAAGAGAGGAATAGGCGATTCGACGGGGGCCCAAAGCCTGTTTACCCTTTGGTGGCGGAAGCAAGATAAAGCCCGGGATGGTCCTGTATCTTGACATCAAGAAAATGACCATGTTCAAACAGCTTCATCATATCGGCGTCGGCCGGAAGGTGATCCTGCGCGACCGGACCGCCGACTTGCTGATGAAACTCAACAAGCTCTTTACTGCCGCTCAGATGGATGATATGAAATTTCCCGCCCTGTTTGAGAATCCGCGAGGCCTCTTCCATGACTTTCTTCTGATTGGTAAAATGAGCAAAAGCCGCAAATGAGATCGCCATGTCGAATGAACCCGACTGTAGCGGAAGGTCCTCGACATCGCCATCGACTTCGTAAACATTATCGAACGGGAAATTCTGGCGCGCCTTTTTGACCATACGGCCTGAAAAATCGACCCCGACAATCATTCCGTCGGACCCGACCTTGCGGCGAAGCATGTCGAACATTATTCCCGTCCCGCAACCCAGGTCGGCTATTTTCGCCTTTTTCGAAATATTGAACGAATCGATCAGGAAAGAGAGGATTTCATAATCCTCGGCCGTGAAGCTCTTATCCCATTCGTCGGCGCAGGCCTCGAAATATTTTTTGCGCAATTTATCCATTGGAGAAGTAAGTTAAAAAGCCTGTCGATTTTGTCAAGTGTTTATTTATTATCAACAGCATTTAGAGTCTTTTTTGCCCGGTTATAATAATCCCGGTCGATCTCGAAACCGACAAATTTCACATTCAGAACCCTGCACGCCGCCCCGCTGTTGCCCAGCCCCATAAACGGATCGAGAACCATCATGCGCGGTTTGACCCCATGCAGTTTTATACAATTTTCGGCCAGTTGGGGGGGGAACGAGGCCGGATGCGGACGGTCCTTATCCCGATTTTGTATAGTCTTGTACGGAATAAACCAGCAGTTACCGCGGCACCTGCGTTTTTGAGCGCCGTTTTTCCAGCGGTTTATATTGGTCTTGTCTTTGTATGGGACACCGATCGATAACCGATCGAGCTTAACATCGCCGCTTTTGGTCAGGTGAAAAATATATTCATGGGCGTCATTCAAAAAACGCGGGCTGTTGATCGGCTTGTAGTGCCCGACATTGATATCTGTCTTTTCGCCGTAACTCTCCGAGTCGATATAAATCGACTTCACCCAGTGGATGACATTCTGCAGTTTGAATTCGTCGCTGAGAGCATCTAGAACCTGAAACGGCACCTCCGGGTCGCTCGGTTTGGAACCGATATTCAAAAATAGCGAGCCGTCGTCCTTGAGCACTCGTCTGACCGCTCTCCCCCATTCGGTGATCCATGCCAGATATTCATCACGCGGGATTTTGTCATCATAGGCGCCATATTTGACACCGATATTATACGGCGGCGAGGTCACGACCACATCGACCGATTTCGCCTTCAGCCGTTTATCCATCCCGGCGATACAGTCTTCGTTGTATAGGTCGTGTATTTTGCTTTTCGTCTGCGCCATATTAAGGGAGAATATAACATAATTGTGGGGTAAATATCAAGGGGCAGTAATTTATGTCCGTAGCGTGGCCAAACATGAATATCTGATCCGCCATTTCCGCCCCCTTACTATTCCGTTCCACCTGTCAAAAACTGTCATAAATGTGATTCCCAATCTTTTCTGTAAATACTATATAAAAGCAAAAAAAACAGACTCGATCCGGCACAAATATCGTATATTATAGGTTGCTCTTTTTACACCGTATTTTGGAAAGTATTGTGACAGGAAATGACAGAATCGAACGAAATATTTATAAAAGGCGCCCGCGAGCACAATCTTAAGAATATCGATGTTCATATACCCCGTAATAAGCTGGTGGTAATCACCGGATTATCGGGATCGGGCAAATCATCGCTGGCTTTCGATACCATCTATGCCGAGGGCCAGCGCCGTTATGTCGAATCGTTATCCGCCTATGCCAGGCAGTTCCTGGGCCTGATGGAAAAGCCGGATGTCGATATGATCGAGGGACTTTCTCCGGCCATTTCAATCGAACAGAAAGGGTCGGCTAAAAATCCGCGCTCGACCGTCGGCACGGTCACCGAAATTTATGATTATTTGCGGCTCCTGTTTGCCAGAATCGGCGTTCAGCATTGTGTCAAATGCGGCGAGCCGATCACCCGCCAGACAGTCGAGCAGATTGTCGATTCGGTTCTCTCTTTCGATGAAGGAACCCGCCTGATGGTCCTGGCGCCGCTGGTGCGGGGCAAAAAGGGCGAGCACAAGGAAATAATCGCCCAGGCCAAAAAAGAAGGCTTTGTCAGGCTTCGAGTCGATGGCGAGATGGTCGAGATAAACGGCGATATTGAACTCAAAAAAACAGTCAAGCATACCATCGAGGTGGTCGTCGACCGGCTCGTGGTAAAAAAGCGGTCGGCCCGTCGGCTGGCCGATTCGGTCGAAACCGCATTGAAAACAGCTAACGGAGTGGTGCTGATAAATATCAAGGGCAAAGACATGCTTTTTTCCGAGCAGTCGGCCTGTCTGAAATGCGGTATCAGCTACGAAGAATTGACACCGCGCATGTTTTCGTTCAATTCGCCGTTCGGCGCCTGCCCGACCTGCTCCGGTCTGGGCCAGAAGATGGAAATCGACCCGGCGCTGGTCATCCCGGATCCGTCACTGCCCCTCAACCAGGGCGCGATACATCCCTGGGGTTCGGAAATGTCCAACTGGTACCGTTACATGATCCGTGGTGTGGCGCGGCATTACAATTTCAAAATGTCGACCCCTTTTGAGAAACTCCCTGAAAAAGTGCAGAATATCCTTCTCTTTGGATCGGGTAAAGAGCAGATTCTTTTCGAGTATGAACATTCCAACGGCCGCGGTTCCGGGGAATACGAGGGCAAGTTCGAAGGCGTCGTCCGCAACCTCGAACGCCGTTACCGCCAAACCCAATCATCTGGTGTCCGGCAGTGGATCGAGCAGTATATGTCGATTTCGCCCTGCCCGGATTGCAAAGGGGCGCGTTTGAAACCGGAGGTGCTATCTGTCATTATCAATCGCGAGACGATCGATTCGATAACCGATATGTCGATCAAGCAGGCCCGCCGGTTTTTCGATGATCTCAAGCTGTCCAAACGCCAGGAGTTGATCGCCAAACAGATACTGAAAGAAATTCGCGAGCGGTTGAGCTTCCTTGACGATGTCGGTCTTAATTATCTGACCTTGAGCCGCGCCGCTTCGACTCTCTCGAGCGGTGAATCACAACGTATCAGGCTGGCTACCCAGATAGGTTCACGTCTGGTCGGTGTCATGTATATTCTCGATGAACCGTCGATCGGCCTGCATCAGCGCGACAACCGGAAATTGCTGAAAACTCTTTGTGAACTTCGCGATATCGGCAATACCGTGATCGTCGTCGAGCATGACCGCGAGACGATCGAAAGCGCCGATTATGTAATCGATCTCGGCCCCGGGGCCGGCGAGCACGGCGGCAAAGTGGTTGCCGACGGCACCCCGAACCGGATCAAGAAAGCAACCAATTCCATCACCGGTGCATATCTCTCGAAAAAGAAAAAAATACCCATACCAAACGGAAGACGCAAATTCAACGGCAATTTCATCAAACTGACCGGGGCCAGCGGTAATAATCTCAAAAATGTATCGATCGACATACCGACCGGCGTGTTCACGGTCGTCACCGGTGTCTCCGGATCGGGCAAATCGACGCTGATCAATGAAACATTGTATCGTATCCTGGCCCGGCGTTTTTATAATTCACGCAAAACACCGTTGCCTTATGAAACAATCGAGGGACTGGAGTATATCGACAAGGTGGTCGATATCGATCAATCACCGATCGGCCGCACACCGCGATCCAATCCGGCGACTTACACAGGCGTTTTCACGTACATCCGGGAACTTTTTTCCCAGTTGCAGGAATCGAAGATGCGCGGCTATCGTCCCGGACGTTTTTCGTTCAATGTCAAGGGTGGACGGTGCGAAGCCTGCCAGGGCGACGGTATCATCAAAATCGAAATGCACTTCCTCCCCGATGTCTATGTCCCGTGCGAGATCTGCAAGGGCAAACGGTTCAATCGCGAGACACTCGAAGTAACCTACAAGGGAAAAAATATTGCTGATATTCTCGATATGACCGTCGAGGAGGCGCTGACATTCTTCGAAAATTTCCCCCGTATCAAACGTAAACTGATGACCTTGATGAAGGTCGGTCTGGGTTATATTCATCTTGGCCAGCAGGCGACCACACTCTCCGGGGGCGAGGCCCAGCGTGTTAAACTCGCAACGGAACTCTCGAAAACAGCTACCGGATCGACGATGTACATCCTCGATGAACCGACCACGGGACTTCACTTTGAAGATATCAGGATGCTTTTGTCGGTACTCAACGAACTGGTCGATCGCGGGAATTCGGTGCTTGTTATCGAACACAATATCGATGTCATCAAAACCGCCGATTATATCATCGATATCGGTCCCGAGGGAGGTGATGACGGCGGCCGGATCATTGCCACCGGTACGCCGGAAGAAGTCTCACGCATTAAATCATCGTTCACCGGCCGATATGTCTCCATGGAATTGGCCAATTCACGATGATTGCACAAACTCAAAATCCATATATCCACTGTACATAATACGCAATATTTTTTCAATTTGTGTTTAAATTGCTCCCGCTAAGTACAAAAATATTTTAATTATTTTTTATTTTATTGAATTTTTTTCTTGCACTAAAGTTTTAACTTTTTTTTCTTTGAGTCGATAATAATTTTAGGGCAATTAATCAGGTTGCATGATGCATGAAATTATGGGATGACAATATTTTCGTATTAAATATTAATGGCAGAATCCACATTTCATGCAATAATATGACGTCAATTATCTAAACCTAATAATCAAATCCGACGCCTAACGAAAGGAGCGGGAAATGGCAGTAAAGAAGAAAGCCAAACCGAAAAAGAAGGCCAAGGCCAGACCAAAAGCCAAAGCCAGACCGAAGGCCAAAGCCAGGGCTAAAGCCAGACCGAAAGCCAGAGCCAGGAAAAAACCGATGGGTAAGGCCTGGACCAGGGATGAGATCAAGACTCTGCGCATGATGTATAAGACCAAACCGGCATCATTCATCGCAAAGGAACTGAAAAGATCACTGGCATCGGTCCGGGGTAAAATCAGCGC
>QNAH01000108.1 GCA_003641425.1 Candidatus Zixiibacteriota bacterium | reverse complement strand
GTCCGAACGGGAGATGGAAAACCTTATCCGCGTCGGTTTTTTCGATTCTATTGACACCTCCCGCCCCCGCCTCCTCTGGCAGTACCGCCTTCTCGGGAAAAATAAAAAACGAACCGACGACCTTTTCGGCGGACAGATAACAACACACGCGTTGAACTCGATGCCACCGCTGATCCCATTCAGCCGCCTCGATGTGTTCAAGGCCGAAAAAAACATTCTCGAATTGACCGCCTCATTTCATCCTCTCTCGCTCTTCACCACCTATAAGCCGGTCCGCACGGAGGAAATTTACCGTCTTGAAAATGGGGCCCCGTTAAATCTCTCCGGCTGGCTGGCCGACCGCAAACGGATAAAAACTTGCGACGGGAAATCGATGGTTTTTCTGACCTTCGACAGCCTCGATGACACTTTCGAAGTGCTTCTTTTTCCGAATACGTATGATCAGTACGCCGCCGCCATCAGGAAATACCGGTATCTTACCGTCGAAGGCCACGTGAACATGGCCGATGGTAACGCCGCCGTTATCGCCGACAGGATTTTCCCGTCGCCCACCGGCCTGAAAGAAATGCGCTATGTTTAAAGTTGACAGTCGATAACCATCCCGTTTTATTTAGAGCATGACCGTCCCGGAGGAAATAAAAAAAGAATACGATCAACTGGTATCGAAAATCGAATATCATAACCGGTTGTATTATGTATATGATAGTCCGGAGATCTCCGATGCCGAGTACGACCGCCTTTTCGATCGCCTGCTTCAGATAGAAAAAGAACACTCCGAACTTGTTACCGATGAGTCGCCATCGAGGCGGGTCGGCGCACCGCCGCTCCCGGCTTTCGAATCATACACGCATCGAGTTCGAATGCTGTCGCTTCAGAAGGTAACCACTCCCGCAGAATTCTCGGAATTCGATCGCCGCGTTCGTGAAGGACTGGGCATAGATGATGACACGGAATACGTCATCGAACCGAAACTCGACGGGCTGGCAATCGAATTGGTATATGAAAACGGTGTTCTCACCGTCGGATCGACACGGGGCGATGGTACACGAGGTGAAAATGTCACCCCTAATGTAAGGACAATCAGGAGTATCCCGCTTAAATTGACAGATGAAGCCGCCGCAAAATATCCCCTTCTCGAGGTGCGCGGCGAAGTCATCATCCATAAAACAGCCTTTGAAAAACTCAATCAGGCTATGGAAAAAAACGGTGCCGCGCAATTTGCCAATCCCCGCAATGCCGCCGCCGGTTCCCTCAGACAGCTTGATTCCAAAATCACTGCCACCCGACCGTTGGTTTTTTATGCCTATGGTATCTCGGACACTGCCCTGCCCGATCTGCCGACCCAATTTAAGGCGATGCAGTTTCTCAAAAAACAGGGTTTCAGGATCAATGAGTATATGGAGCGAGTGACGGGGGTTGATGCTGTCGCCGAAAAATTCGAACACCTCGAAAAAATCCGGCCCGAACTTGATTATGAAATCGATGGTATGGTTGTAAAAGTCGATGATTTTAAAAGCCAGACGGCATTGGGCGAAATATCCCGGGCGCCGCGATGGGCGGTGGCATGGAAATTCAGCGCCGAGGAAGCAGAAACTATTGTCGAAGACATTATATTTTCAGTCGGACGAACCGGAATCATCACGCCGGTAGCCAAATTGAAACCTGTCCGAGTCTCCGGCGTTACCGTATCCAATGCCTCTCTGCATAATGAAGATGAAATGCTCGATCTGGACATCAAAATCGGCGATCATGTAATCATAAAACGGGCCGGCGATGTTATCCCTGACGTTGTCTCGGTTATCAAAGAGTACCGGACCGGTCGCGAAAAGGCGGTTACCATGCCGAAAGTTTGCCCCTCGTGCGGTACCGAGGTGCATCGGCCCGAGGGCGAAGCGGCCCATCGGTGCTTCAACGCCGCCTGCCCGGCGCAGGTAATCGAAAGAATATTCCATTTTGCCTCCAAAGATGCCATGGATATCGAGGGGCTGGGCGGTAAGCTGGCGACTCAGTTGGTGGAGAAAGAGCTGGTCCGGGATCCGTCGGACATATATTACCTCACAAAAGATAAACTACTGCCGCTGGATCTGATGGCCGATAAACGGGCGCAGAATCTCCTTGATGCCATTGAAACCTCAAAAAAAAGAGAGCTCCCCAGAGTGATTGTCGCTTTGGGTATTTTCGGAGTCGGCGAAACCGCCGCCCGATTACTTGCTTCTCACTTCGGCGATTTCAAAGCTATACAAAACGCCGAATTTGATGAGTTGGTTACCATCGACGGCATCGGCCCGATTATTGCGCAATCCACCGTCGATTTTTTTGACAATATCGGTAACAAAAGAATGATCAAAAAAATGCAGACGGCCGGTGTCGAATTTCCATCCTATGCGACACAAAAAAAAGATACCGGAAAATTATCCGGCAAAACCTTCGTGATTACAGGCACACTATCCAAATCGCGCGATCACTTCAAGAAACTAATAGAAGCGGCCGGGGGCAAAACAGCAGGATCGGTCTCATCTAAAACCGACTATCTTCTGGCCGGAGAAAAAGCCGGGAGCAAACTCGACAAAGCCGGCAAACTCGGTATTACGATTATCAATGAAGATGAGTTTTATCGGCTCATTTGACCCCCCACCTTCATATCCAATAATATACTAATTAGTTACACGGTGACCAAAAGATCAATATGATAGATCAATAATATTGCGAATTCCGCCGATTACTTCATATTATTCGGCAAGATATCATACCGTCGGATCCTGTATTAAATGAAACCTTAAGCCGATATTTCCGTCATATTAATTAAATAAAAGTAAAATAATCGAGAGGGAGTAGATCTAATGAAAACGGCAATAATTATATCTTGCATGTTGATCTTTGCGTTCGGTTCTGTTATCGCCTATGACGAGAGAACCGAAATAAATTGGGGACATCATTGGACGAACTTTCTATCCGATAATATGGAAATCGAAATTGATGACGGAACCATAATTATTACGCGTCACAGTTATCATTCCGATGTGATTGAAATAACCGAAGATTATGAGCTTTATATCAATGACCGTCATATCAAAACCAACAAGGAACAAAAGGAACTCCTTGGCAAATTTCATACTAAATCAGTGATCCTGGTTGAAGAAGCCGAGGAAATCGGATACAAGGGCGCCAAAATCAGTGTTAAGGGAGCAAAGCTGGGTATCAAGGCAATAGGTGGTGTTTTCAGACTGCTATCGTCTGAATATGAGGCCGATGATCTTGAGGAAGAAATGGACATTGAGGCTGAAAAACTCGAGAAGGAAGCCGATGCGCTTGAGCAACAGGCTGACGAACTCGAAGATATTGCCGATGAACTTGAAGATCTGGCCGACGAGATGGTACAAAATATTCCCGAATTAGAAGAATTGGACTGGTAAAAGAAAGTCAAATTAAATCGTCATCTCCTTTCTTTTTATGAGTTCCCAATTGAAAGGCCGGGACAGAATGTCCCGGCCTTAATTATTTTAACAACCCGCTAAACCCGAAGACTACGGCCACCACGGCAAATACGGCCTGTCGACACAATAAACTCCCGATGTCGGCTCATATAGGTCAATAGTAAACTGTATGGGATCCAGAGAATTGTAACCTCCATAATAATAAACGTTGTCAACAATAATCGTATATTCACCCGGAGAGAGATTTGTTATCTGGTAATCGAGATCGAACAGACATACACAGTCGCACAATCCGTCAGTTTCATATTCCTGAATTATAATGTAATTATCTTCAAAATCGACCGTTGCATATAATGATTCCGGACAGCAGTTAAACAGGTCATTAACATGAGTCAAATACAGATTGCCATTGCCGTCATAATCATATACAATACAATCCTGCTCAAGAGTACTGTCTGCTTTTTCGCCGTCTGTTTTACAGCCATAGGTTTCGGTCAAAAAACCCGAAGGTGACATCCCATATCCCCATGGATAATGGTCCCTTGTCAGACAATATTCGCCTGTCGGCTGGGCGGTTAGATCGATAGTGAATTGCAGATACTCATCACCCTCATTCAATTCCAGACCAATAATTTTGACCGTATATTCACCGGGTTGAAGATTGATGATATAGTACTCGACATCATATAAACAAAGGCAATAACACGGCCCGAACTCGTCATAATTTTCACTTTCAGTCACTATTATAGTATCATCAACAATATCAATCGCCGCGCTGATTACACCCGGACAGCAGTTGAATCCCGCGTTAATATGAGAAAAATAAAGCGTTCCACCTATTCCGTCATAGCTGTAGCTAATGCAATCCTGGTCGGGCGGAACAGCCTCCTCACTCTTCAAACCCTCAAAGCTCTTACAACCGGAGTTTTCTCCATAGACAATTTCCGGATCACCGCTTATACCCGGCGGGCAGCTCGGCGATTGACCGCCCTTGTATAGAAAACTTATAATGCAAGTGGCATCGAGAATGTTGATGGTGCCCGAATAGTCGACATCCGCCAGATTTAAAAAGGCCGGCGCCTGGCCGCCCTTATAAAGATAATTGATGATAGAAACGACATCCAGAATATCCAAATTATTATCATTATTGACATCTCCGCACTCATATTCCACGGCAGATGCGGATACGGCAATAAACGACAACACCATCAGAAATATAATTGACTTTCTCATATTTTTATCTCCCTCCGAAATTATACCGAATTGCCTGAAATCCTGGCTAATTATAACCTGCCTGTAAATATTAAATAAAAAGCCTTAATAATCGTATACTGAATTGTCTGATATAATATCGCTCACAATCCATTTTCTGTCAAGTTAAATCCGTAATTTGCACCGATTATACCTATTGACCGGCATAGACGCCCGCACCCCAGGGGTAATAATCTCTGGTCACGCAATAATTACCCGTCGTGCCTTCACTCAATTCGATATCGAATTCGATAGGCGATTCGGTTTCATTGATATATAACTCGACAATATTTATCTTGTATGAACCGGCCGGCACATTATCGATTTCGTAATCAACATCATAAAGGCAAAGACAATGGCAATATTCTCCGCCTTCCTTTTCAGTAACGATTATCACTCCATCTTCCAGGCTGAAATCCGCACTGATATCGGTACAACAATTAAATCCGGCGTTTATGTGACGCAGGGATAAAAGTCCGTTTTCATCATATTCATATTCGATACAAGTCAGCCCGCTCGGGGTTCGATACCCGGCCCTTGGAGTATCAAACATTTTACAGCCATAGATATTACTCACTGTCCCCTGCGGCGATTCGGTATCCGGGCCCGAACCTGAATTGTTACAGGCGCAAACCGACAACAGTATGACCGCCGAAAATAAAATCATAAACTCGACAAGATACGGCATTATTTTTGAATGTGATTTTTTTGATAACATGACCTCACTCCTTGTTTATCCCCTTCACTAGTAAGGACGTCATACTCGCCGATTGTTTCAATATATTTTTAATAATCTACAAATATATCCCAAAAAAGCCGGGCAAATGCCCGACTTTATATACCAACTTTCGATTATCGTTCACTGGTAGCAATTACAGCTTCGATACAACTGCATTGGCGATATCGAGAGTGGATGATGTTCCGCCCATATCATAGGTTCTTACCTTACCTTCTTTGATAACTTCCGAAATTGCGCTTTCCAGAGCCGCCGCTTTTTCGGTTTCATTCAGCCATTCCAGCATCATTCGCGTTGTCAGAAGCATCGCCATCGGATTGACTTTGTATTTACCTGCGTATTTCGGAGCCGACCCGTGAGTCGGTTCAAAAACGGCATATTTATCTCCGATATTGCCCGATGAAGCAAAGCCAAGTCCGCCGACCAGTTGCGCACATAGATCGGAGACAATATCGCCGAACATGTTCGAGGTCGCCAGTACCGAATAATCGTTGGGATTTTTAACCAGCCACATACACATGGCATCGATGTTGGTTTCCCACAGTTCGATTCCCGGGTAATTTTTGGCTATCTCGCGGGCTGTCCGAACCATCAGGCCGGAGGTTTCACGGATGACATTCGGTTTCTCCACAACCGTAACCGACTTGCGCCCGGTTCTCTTGGCATACTCGAAAGCATCGGTTATAATATTCCGGCAACCGGTCTTGGTATTGATCCGCAATGACACCGCCACTTCATCAGCGGGATGTTTGTCGAATTTCTTCATTTTGGGATTATGTTTTTTCACCATTTCCCTGACTTCATCCGGGAACGGGAAAAATTCGACTCCGGAATAAAGATCTTCAGTGTTTTCACGGAAGACCATTATATCGATACCCTCTTTATAATTTAGCGGGTTTCCGGGATAGGCTTTGCACGGCCTCATATTTGTGCGCAGATTGAATTCCTGCCGGAGCCGGACTATCGGTGAAGAATAAATATGACCTTTCCCCTGGAGTTCCGGGATAAGTTCGGCCTCAGCCTCCTCTTTGGGCTTTGAAGTGATGGCGCCGAACAGGGCACAATCGGTGTTATTGAGAATATCAATAGTGCGTTCGGGCAGTGGGTTGGCTTCCTGGCACCAGAATTCCCAGCCAATATCAGCATGAACATATTCGGCGTCGAGGGCGATTTTATCGAGGACTATTTTGGCCGCCTCCATAACATCGATACCAACCCCGTCGCCGGGCATCCAGGCAATCTTGTATTTAGCCATTTTGGGAATGCCGCTCCTTTCTAGATCTCAAAAGTAAGGTTGATCAAATGTGAATCATTCAAACCGCTTTTATACGGAAGATATGCATAGTCTATTCTGAAATTTCTCCTGACAAATCCGGCACCGGCTGAAAAATCTTTTGTATCATAACCGATTCTGTAACCGCTCCGAATAAAGAATTTTTCATACAGCTTATATTCGCCGCCAAGATGGACATAAAGATCATCATCGAGATAGACAAGATCCGCCGACGGCGTAAAATCGTGATATGTATAGGCGATACCGCCCCGGTAGGTCCTCGGCAGGTCATAAGATTCGTCGATCAACTTTACCGTCGAACCGAAATTAAGAACCGCCAGTCCGATATTCAGATCGGGATACGGCTGCATCAAAAGACCGAGATCGAAATTGAAGGCCGAACCTTCCTCAACATCGATCTTTTCATACATCCAGCCGATCGAAAAGCCAAGAATATATTTCGGCTCGAGTTCAAAAGCGGCCCCGACTTTAATGGAAACATCATGGGCCCCGAATTCATAATAATCGGTCGTCGGCCCGGTTCGACCCTCGAGGTCGTCAATAGAGGCAAATTGAACCCCGGCCGTGATAACGGTTGATCTCTTATGAAAACTGAGATATCCTGTTTCTATTCGGGTGTTTTCCCAGTAAGTATTATGACCGAATGATCCGGTTACTTCGGTGATGCCCCAGGTCGAAGCCGGATTATAGGCGGCCGAATACGGATCAGCCGTCACGGCACTAAAGGCGCCGCCCATACCCACCGACCTTGCCCCCGCCTCGGCCGTGAGCATCTTTATACCACTTTCCGGCCGGACAGAACTCCCGGCCAGAAAAACCAACAATACCGCCGTCAAACATATCTTTTTCATATTCACCACATTAGAATCTGATACCAAGTGTCATAACATGATCTTCACCCTCATCGGCCTTATCAGCCATGAAGGCATAGTCAAAGCGAAGCCCTCCGAAACCGAATTCAAATACAAAACCCGCCCCAGCCGTCATGGTCCCGTTATTCAGACCGGCTCTTACCATCAACTCCTTGACGACATTATACTCACCACCAATACGAAAATATCCATCCGTATATGTCTCTTTTTCAGTCGAAACACCGGTTTCGGTCGATTCTTCCCATTCGACCGATTTTATCAGTATTTCCGCATCAATCGCCACCAGCAATTTCCTTTTCAGGGCCTTGAATGAAGAACCAACTCCAACTGTGATGGGGAAATTATCCTCCTGGGTGGCGTTGAGACCCTCACCCTCGGTTTCCCAGGGATATTTGGCGGCAAGATTCTTTATTACCAGACCGGCTGTCAGATCGGTGATCGGCTTGCTTTCCATCGACCCATAGCGGAAAAGCGAGTCTATATAAAGTAAACCGCCGACATTTATGCCGACCGAACTGGCATCCAGATAATCCATGCTCTTGATATAGTAATTCAATCGGGCGCCTATGGCCAGATACGGCATGAATCTTTTTGCGAATGAAATACCGAAATCATGTTCGTTGGCCGAAATCGATGTCCCGGTAATTCTCCCGCTTATATCACGCTCCTCGACATCGCCATACCCGGCATAAAGCCAGCTGAACCCAAGAGATGATTCCTGATGGGTGGGCATAATAAAGGAAAGATAACCCAATTTTCGATCCAGCTTCATCGCCCGATAGGAACTGGTAAAGATCCGGTCGGATATGCTCTGTATCCCCGCCGGATTATACAACATCGCCGCCCCGTCATCGGAAACAGCATTATAGGCCCCGC
>QNAH01000107.1 GCA_003641425.1 Candidatus Zixiibacteriota bacterium | reverse complement strand
GGTTTCTGGTCGAAGGATGAGATCGTGGCGGCCACCTCCGGCCACCCGATATTCATGTTCTTTACTCTGGCTATTGCCTTTATGACCGCCTTTTACATGTTCCGGCTGTGTTTCCTGACCTTTACCGGCAAGCCGCGCGATCAGCATAAATTTGATCATGCCCATGAGTCGCCGAAATCGATGACGGTGCCGCTGATGGTGCTCGGTTTCCTGTCGGTCTTCGCGGGGTGGGTTGGGCTGCCGTGGTTGAGTCACGGTTTCTCGAGTTTCGTTTTCCACGGCGAAGCTTACCACGCGCATGCCAATTACCTGCTGATGCTCATTTCGACGGTCGTGGCTGTTTCCGGAATCGGTCTGGCATACGCCATGTATTATAAGAAGGCCATATCGCCCGATACCATCGTGGCGAAATTCAAACCGATTTATACATTGCTTTACAATAAATATTACTTTGACGAGCTCTACGAGGCGGCCGTTATACAGCCGCTTATGGGTTTCAGCCGTGTGTTGTGGTGGTTCGATGCCAATATTGTAGATGGTCTGGTCAACCTGACCGGCTGGCTCACGGTCAAATGGGCCGATATCAAGATGTGGTTCGATAAATGGGTGGTGGACGGTGCCGTTAACGGTATCGGTTACGTCTGCATGTTTTTCTCATGGCTGTTCCGCTATATTCAGAGTGGTTCATTCCAGTTTTATGCGCTGGTTGTAATTTTAGCGGCGATCGAGATTTTAATGTTCAGAGTTTCATTACTGACATTTTATATACTGCTGGCGGGCGTCATCATCATGGCGCTGCTCCGCCTGGCGTTAAAGAACAACCGTTCCGGCAGGATGAAAGCGGAACCTAATATAGAAGCTTAGGAGGAAAGAATAACGTCATGGATTTCCCGATATTAACTTATATGATATTCATCCCGCTATTTGGATTCATAGCGGTGATGTTTCTGCCCAAGGAAAAACACACGTTGATCCGCTGGGCCTCGGCATTCTTTTCGTTCATTCCCATGATTCTCTCTTTCTACCTGACCTATATTTATTATTTCAACTATTCCGGGTCGGCGGACATGGTTTTTGTCGAGGGTCCGTTCAGCTGGATCGCGCCTATCAAGGCTCACTATTACCTTGGCGCCGACGGAATCTCGGTTCCGATGCTGTTTTTGACCGGGCTTCTGTCATTCCTTTCAATCCTGGCATCGTTCAATATCACCAATCGTGTTAAAGAATATTTCTCGTTTTTCCTGCTGTTGGAATCGGGCATGATCGGCGTCTTTTGCGCCCTTGACTTCTTCCTCTTCTACGTTTTCTGGGAAGTCATGCTGGTTCCGATGTATTTCCTGATCGGTGTCTGGGGCGGCCCCCGCAAAGAATATGCGGCCATCAAGTTTTTCTTATATACATTATTCGGATCAATCTTTATGCTGGTTGCGATTTTGATCCTGTATTTCACCAGCGACCCGCATACACTTAATATGCTGGAACTTATCCAGACAACACCGGGCGTGATGGGACACTCGCTCCAGCTTCTCTGCTTCGCCTTCCTGTTTGTCGCATTTGCAATCAAGGTTCCGGTCTGGCCGTTCCACACATGGTTGCCCGATGCCCACGTCGAGGCGCCGACCGCCGTGTCGGTTATCCTTGCCGGTGTCCTGCTTAAGATGGGGACATACGGTATGCTGAGAATTTCCTGGCCGATGTTCCCCGAAGCGACGAGGTTTTTCGCCGTCCCGATTGCCATCCTCGGCCTGATCGCTATCATCTACGGTGCGCTGGTTTCGATGGCCCAGAAAGATCTGAAAAAACTGGTGGCGTACTCATCAGTGTCGCATATGGGTTACTGCATGCTGGCGCTGGGTGCCTATTCGTCGGTGACGGCGATTTCCGGATGCATGTTCCAGATGTTCAGTCACGGATTGATAACAGGCGCGCTGTTCCTTTTGGTCGGTGTGCTTTATGATCGGGCGCATACCCGCGAGATCGCGGCTTTCGGCGGTCTCGGCTCGAAACTGCCGGTTTTCACCGGCTTGATGGTGCTGTTCTCGATGGCCGCGCTGGGACTTCCGGGCATGTCCGGGTTTGTTTCCGAATTTATGGTCTTTATCGGCGCCTTTACCGCCCCGGCTCCCGACCTGATGATAATCACCGCCCTGGCGGTGCTTGGAGTGGTCCTGACTGCGGCTTATATGCTGCGCATGGTTCAGCGGGTATTCCTCGGTGAGTTCAATTCCGAGAAATGGTCCGGGCTGACCGAGATCAATGTCAGGGAAGTCCTGACCGTGGCTCCGCTGGCCCTGTTGACGATTTTGATCGGTGTTTATCCGTCGCCCCTGACTAATATTATGAAGGCGACCCTGGAGAACCTGGTTAACCTGATGGCTCGATAGGAATTGAGATTATGCCAGATTATAATTTAAGATTGATCATACCGGAAATTTTCCTGTTCCTCTGGGCGCTGTTTATCATTGCCTTCGATCTCGGGACAAAAAGGAAAAATCCCAAGCTGATCGGTTACCTGACGATGGGTGGTATTGCGGCCACGGCAGTGCTGCTTTACCTGTATCACGGCGGTATATCATTCAACAATATGTTCAAGTCGGATCCGCTGGCGCTCTTTTTCAAAGTGATCTTTCTCGGGTCGGCCTTTATGGCGGTCGGCTCGTCATTCGATATAATAGCACAGAAAATAAAAAATCATCGCGGTGAGTTTTTCGGCCTGGTGCTTTTCTCGACGGTCGGAATGATGTTTCTGGCCTCAGCCGGCGAACTCATTTCGCTGTATATCGGACTGGAACTGACCACTATCCCGCTTTTTATCCTGGCGGCTTACTATAAAGACGATCGGATCTCGGTCGAGGCGGGGCTGAAATACCTGGTTATAGGGGCTTTCTCATCGGCCATCCTGCTTTACGGTTTGTCGCTGCTCTACGGGCTTTCAGGCACGACCGATATCGTGATGATGAAAATAAACTTGGCCCTGCTTTATCTTAATACAAATGGAATTGGCTGGGCCCTGCTGATGGCGATTGTTATGGTACTCGCCGGAATCGGCTTCAAACTGGCCCTCGTACCATTCCATATGTGGGCGCCGGATGTTTATCAAGGCGCGCCGACGCCGATCACGGCTCTTCTTTCAGTCGGCTCCAAGGCGGCCGGTGTCGTAGCCTTCATGCGGATATTTATCGACGGCTTATACGGTTTTGCCGACGCCGTTATGTTCCCGCTTGACTGGGGAAATATTGTTGCGGTTCTGGCGGCGGCGGCTATGATACTCGGAAATATCAGCGCTCTCAGACAGAAAAATATAAAGCGCATGCTGGCTTATTCCTCGATTGCTCAGATCGGCTATGTGATGGTCGGGATGGTTGCCGTTTCGGAACTGGGAGTAGGGTCAGTCGGTTATTATATGTTCATATACCTGTTTGCTAATATGGGCGCTTTCGCCGTGGCGACGATATTCAACGATAACACCGGTTCCGATAGTATTGCCAGTTATGCCGGGCTTTCCAAATCATCGCCGATGATTTCCGCCTTTATGGCTATTTTCCTTCTGTCTCTGGCAGGAATCCCGCCGCTGGCCGGATTTGCCGCCAAATTTTTTGTCTTTGCGGCCGGTATCCAGGCCGGATATACCTGGCTGGTCATACTGGCTCTCCTGACTGCCGTTGTATCGCTTTATTATTATGCCAATGTCATCAAGATGATGTATTTCGCGCCGGATAATCCGACTATCAAGTTAAATACCCCGCTTTCCGCCAATATTGTCCTTATAATCGGGGTTGCCGGCCTGATCATATTTGGGGTTTATCCCGAACCGATCCTTAATTTTGCCCTTGACACGGCTCGAGTATTTGGTTTTTAATAATTTTGCGGATATATAAAATCCCGAATGGACTCAATTTCTTGACCGATTTTAGTTGTCTTACTATATATTAACGCTTCGATTGCGCCGATAAACTATAGTAGGTTGGCGGAGGTATGTCTGTATTTAAGATAGTTAAAGATATTATCAAGCGACAATTTCTGGCCGGTGTCCTGGTGGTCATACCGCTGATACTGACGTATGTTGTCCTGCGGTTTTTATTCGAGACAATTGACGGTATCCTTTCTCCCCTTATCATGCGTGCCTTTCAGTATCATATTCCCGGACTGGGTATTGTTGTCACTATACTCCTGATTCTTCTGGCCGGATTTTTCACCAGAAATCTGATAGGAGCCAAATTATATAAATACGGCGATCGGATACTCGCAAATATACCGGTCATACGGGTCGTTTACCTGGCGACCAAACAGCTTGTCGAAGCGGTGACATTGCCGAGTGTAAAGGCCTTCAAGGAGGTCGTCATGGTGGAGTATCCCCGTGTGGGATTGTATGCGATTGGATTCGCCACCAACAATGTCAAACTCATAAGTAACAAGGCAGGGACCAGCAGGATGGTGGGAATATTTATTCCATCCACCCCGACTCCGGTCTCCGGCTTCGTTATTTTTGCTCCCGAAGATGAAATTATTACGTTAAATATATCAGTGGAAGATGCCTTAAAACTGCTTGTTTCCGGCGGGATAGTGGCTCCCCCGGAACTGGCGGCATTGGATCACGGCGATATTGCGGAGGTGAATTAATAAAATGCGACTCGCTAACATGTTGAGTGAAGAATTTATTGTTGACGATGATAAATCGACAACCAAGGAAGAGGTTATCGAACGATTATTGGAAGTCCTTAAATGCAAAAGTCCCGGAATCGATACAGCCGGAATAAAAGAACTCATAATGGAGCGCGAGCAAATCGAGGATACTTCCTATGGGCGCGGTTTCGCCTTCCCTCATGCCCGTACCGATAAAGTGGGGGAAATGTTTATTCTTATGGGTATATGCCGTAAGGGCTTATCCGATAAAACCGCGGATGGAGTACCTCTTTCGGTGGTGGTTTTGCTTCTGACCCCGTCATACATCTCGAATCTGTATCTGCAGACACTTTCGGCCTTTGCCACTTTTGCCCGGATGGAAGGAAATCTGGAAAAGATAATTTCCACCAAGAACCATGCCGAAGTCATCGAAGTGTTCTACAATTCCGGGGTGAGCGTCGAGAAAGAGCTGAAAGTCAAGGATATCATGACCCGCGATGTGGCCACTGTCAAACCTGACGACAGTCTCAAACATGTCGCTAACGAGATGTTCAAAAACCGTCTGTCGGCTATGGCGGTAATCGACGATGAGGGTAACCTGCTGGGACAGATCACCGACAAAAATCTAATCCAGGCCGGACTCCCGGATTATAAAACCCTTATTTCGAATCTCAACTATTCGATGGATATCGAGCCGTTCGAGGAGCTTCTCAAACACGAAGACAAGATCAAAGTCTCGCAACTTTATAGCACAGATCATGAAGTGACCACGATGGACACCCGGATAGTCGAGGTGGCGGCGATGATGATATTCAAGGATCTCCGTCGTGTCTTTGTCACCGAGAAAGGCAAGCTGGTGGGGATATTGCTTCGCAAAAACATCGTAAGCATGATAATACGGGGCTAACCACCCACACCACAGCATACTAACAGCTTATCCACAGGTTGCTGACAGCTATTATTCTGTTTCTCTGACAGCAGGTTAGATTGGTATTTATAAAGATGGATTTTTAGTGCTGATCCTTCAAAGTACTTGACTACTGCGGAAATCAATCCCTCATGAATAGAGGCCAGGCAAAATCGATTTTATAATTGGTCCGCCGGTTTCTCTTCCGGTTTCTTCCAGATCATCGAGGCGAAAATTGAGATCGCCAGCAGGCCCCCGATTATTCCCAGCGAGACCAGATCATTGATCTTGTAAAAGCCTGATATCAGCATCTTGACACCGACATAAGATAAAATCGCTGAAAGCCCGTATTTGAGATAGCCGAACATGTTCATCAGTCCGGCGATCGCAAAATAGAGTGCCCTTAAACCGAGAATGGCGAAAACATTAGAAGTATAGATTATAAAAGTATCGCGGGTGATGGCGAAAATGGCCGGGATGGAATCCACCGCAAAGACAACATCGGTTGTCTCGACAACCACCAGAACAACAAACAACGGGGTCCCGACCGTCTTGCCGAGGCGTTTCAGAAAAAAGCGTCCGCCGACATAATTTTTGGTGATCGGCATATATTTGCGGATGAATTTCAAGAACGGGTTTTTCTCCGGCTCGATTTTCGAATCGCCTGCCAATCCCATTTTGATACCGGTGTAAACAAGAAAAGCGCCGAAAATATAAATCACCCAGTGGAACATTGATATTAGAAACGCTCCCAGGGCGATAAAAAGACCGCGCATCACCAGTGCCCCGAGAATCCCCCAGAATAATACCTTGTACTGATATTTATCCGGGACGCCGAAATATGTGAAGATTAAAAGAAAGACAAAAATATTATCGATACTGAGTGCCCGCTCGATCAGGTAGCCGGTGAAAAACTGTAAACCGGCCTCGGATCCATGCCAGAAATAAACGAAAACATTGAAAATAAGAGCGACTATGATCCAGATGACCGACCATACCAGACCCTCTTTGACCGAGATTCGATGGTCCTTTTTGTGGAAGACACCGAGATCGAGAGCGAGCATGGCCAGGACAAGAATATTAAATCCGCCCCAGAGAATGTATTTATTTTCAAGCAGTTCCCAGAAGGTTTCCATGACCGTATCCAAAGAGCTTCAGCATCAATATTTCCTTAACCCAAAAACAATTGGCTGCCAGTATAGAATCGACAGCCGGTCCTGTCAAATAAAACAGGGGTGATGTTGTCTCGTTCATCAAAGAGATAGTCAATTGTTATCTTCTTTGGGGCGAAATCCTATTCTTGGAAAGGGATTAACAATGGAACTGGCAATATTGGTCAAATGACAGGCGGTCCGCTTGAGATATCTGAAATAAAGAGCCAGAGTAACGGCATCGCCGGGCGAAAGAGTATGATCTTTTTCCGCGATAATATCCATCAGTCTTTGATCACAGCGAGAAGAAATATTTCTGTGATCAGACATGATTTTCTTGGCCGCGGCGATATCCATATTGGCAATAACACCGGTAATCGTGTCGAATCGTTCAAGGACGATTTTTTCAATATCGGCCAGGTCATCTTCAAATATACCGCCATGGAGTTTGGTCGGGTGCGCCGAGGCCAGTTCGGCGATATTTTTTGTGTAATCACCGATGCGCTCGACATCGATGACAATCGAGACCAGGACCAGACCGGGAACAATATTGTGGATTCCGGCTACGGTCAGGTGAGTCAGGACATTTCGCCGGACTTCACGCTCATATGAGTTTATCTGCTTGTCCTTTTCATAGATATCAAATGGGAGAACGGCGTTGTCATGACGGCGCAGGGAGTGAACCGATTCCTCGAACATCTCACGGTCGGTTTTGAGCATTTCTTCAGTTGTATGGATTGCCCGATCCAGGAGATTCTCTTTTCCGAACAGTTCCATGAATTTCTTATACATAATTAATTACCTCAATAGATAAATACAAGCTAATGGAATCAGAAAAAAAATCAATAGAATAAATCCAAACGGAATTAATCTGTTTCTTAATGTCAGTCTCGCCAGTTTCTTCGATAACTTGATAGGTATCCAGGAAAGGGGCAGGAAAATAATAATACCGCTGATATTGAAAAGAAGGTGTGCAAATGCCACCGCCACCGCCGCCGCATTTTGTGTCACCAGTGATGCCAGAATGGCAGTGACGGTGGTGCCGATATTGGCCCCCAGCGTATATGGAAAAACCTGCGTGAGCGATAAAACTCCGGCTCCGACAAGCGGGACAATGATTGAAGTTGTAATCGACGAAGACTGTACTATCGAGGTCAGCACAATTCCGAAAACAAGAGCCGTGAGAGTATTTCTGAAGATATATTTGCTGAAAAAGCCTTCAACCCGGCTGAGCACGAGAGATTTCATGATATCGACCATAAATTTCAGGGCGATAAATAAAAGGATTATCGCGGCCAGCGCCGAAAGCCAGCTATTGTCGCCAAGTAATGAGATTATCGCTTCTGAAACCGGCTTGGTCAGGGCTTTAACCGGAGATAGAAAATGAAATCCGCCCGCGCCTTCAAATAAACCTTCCATCCACAGCGCGATATGACCGAGAAAATTGGTGAAATATTGCAACGGGAAAAATACGGCAACCGACAGAAGATTGAAAATATCATGCACAATCGCTCCGGAAAAGGCCCGGCTGAATTCGCGGCTTCGCGTAATATGAGTTAACGAAACCAGCGTGTTGGTAATGGTGGTTCCGATATTGGCGCCCATCACAATCGGTATTGCGCCCTCGATCGAAATCAGGCCGCCGGCGACCATGCCGACCAGGATTGAGGTTGTGGTCGACGAGGATTGAATGATCGATGTGGCCAGAATTCCGATAAAAAGCCCGACTATCGGGTTCGAGGTAGTGTTTAGCAGTGTCTCGGCAAAATCTTTACCGAACAGTT
>QNAH01000106.1 GCA_003641425.1 Candidatus Zixiibacteriota bacterium | reverse complement strand
TACCGGATACTGTCTTTTCTTATGCCCGGTATTATATCGCGGAAAATCTCAGGAAACTGGGAAAACATGAGCAGAGTTATATGATGCTTCTGGCGCTTGCACAGGCCGACACGGTGACTTATGAGGTTTACAAGGATCTTTACATTTATGAATTTACCGGCACCCGGAATATAGAAATGGCCGCCCGATACAGGAAAAGACTGGAAAAACTGATTCCCTGGTATTTACCTCATCTCGATGCCAGTATCGGTTGGCGGCAATGATTCTCCGATCGACTAATTCTCTCATTCCTAAGATATTACAGGAAATAATCGCATAAACATTCGTAATAAATTGGGAGTGAAAAAAGTTGACAAACGGAAAATCTGATATATATTATTGACCACCAAGCGGGAATAGCTCAGTTGGTAGAGCACCACCTTGCCAAGGTGGCTGTCGCGGGTTCGAGCCCCGTTTCCCGCTTTTTTTTACGGCGGCTTAGCCAAGTGGTAAGGCGGAGGTCTGCAAAACCTCTATTCTCCGGTTCGAGTCCGGAAGCCGCCTTTTTTTAATGCGCCTCTTGACAATTCCCGACATTTTTCCATATTTTATGCAGTCATTTTAATTAGATGTCGACTTTTTCTTATTATGAAATACTTTTCTATTATCGTAATTTCGAAGCTGATTATTCTTGTGTTGTTCTTATCGGTCGGGGGGGAGATTGTTCCGCCGTCGAGCCCGGTTATTTTTGCGGGTACCGACAATAAAATCGAGATTTACTGGTTTTATCCCGGATTATATGAATCGCGTTACGGAAATATAAAAAATCCGCCTGATAATTTCGCGGCGCTTACCACCGAACCGGGCAACTACTCAGTCATGACACATTTCAAATTTAATCCCCCGGTCATGATTTTATCGGCGGGGACATTCATTGCCGGGGCCGATTTCCTGCCGGGTCAGCCGGGTGACCAGTTTACACCTGTCACTCTGTCCCTGTCGCACCTGAGCGAGGAAGACTGTTTTTCGGAAATATGGCACCAAAAAGTATCGCTCGATTCATCATCCTGCGGTTCGGAAATGGTTGTGGCGGAAGACATTGATATAATCTCCCCGTCTTTTGATATCTGGATGGGAATAGAATGGACGACAGATACGGCCTGTGCGCCTTTTATCGGTCTTAATAACGATACCCCGGGATTGGAGCAATATATTCATTACGGGTCAAATGAATCCTGCGAAATGACCGAATGCCAATCGGATTTTATGTCTGAAATAAATCTTTTAAATTGGACGAGACCCCGGGAATCAGATTCATCCGAGAATATATATCCTGATTCTCTTTATTTCGAGGTGCTTTTAGCAGAAGATACATCCGGCTTTTTGGATCAGCCGGAACCATTGAGTACAACCGGGCCGGAATCTTTATACTCGCGTATCGAAATCGAGCAAAACGGGTTTATCTGCATTATGGCCGGTGATGGTGTTGCGGGCGAGTATTCCCCCCCAGTTTATTTCGACACTTCGATGATTCCCCGGATAGCGGTAAATCCGCCCGTTTTTAATATGCCTTTCGACAAAAGCGCATCCAATTCGTTTGATTTTGAGGTGTCCAATTTCGGATCGGAAATTGTTGCCATAGATCTGGAATACGATTCTCTCTTGGTTTCATTGCCGGTTGACTCACTGGAGATCGAGCCTGGCGATTGGAAACAGGTCAATTTTCAACTTCAGCCGGGACAGATGGAGGATTCACTGTTGAATTCTTCAATCATAATGACCGTTTCGGGCAATAAATACCCAATATTGTACCATCTGATTTTTGTAGAATCCGATCCAACCGGAATAGGCGATAAAGATGCGAATAATCCGAATGTATTTTCGGTCAGCCATCCCTACCCTGACCCGTTTAACTCCGAAGTCGGTTTCCGGTTGGAACTGCCGTACAGGGCCGCCGTCTCATTCGAGGTTTACAATATTCTCGGGCAATGCATATATACTGACCGGCTGTATCCGCCGGGTTCCTCGCATTACACCTGGCCGGGAATCGATAATGACCGGCGGCCGGTTCCATCGGGTGTCTATTTATTCCGCTTTTCGACCGCCGATAAACAGATCACCCGCCGGGGAGTAATGTTAAAATGACAGCCCGGCCGCCTGACTATAATTAATTAATTTACTTGAAAGTAGACTTAATTAGAAGACGCCAAAAAAAATATACCGGCCATATTTTTTGCTTTACTTTGCAAAATTATAATCTATATTTGCAACTGAATATTTAAAACGACTTCTAATAGTAAATTGGAGGATGTATAATATGGCGATGAGAATAACTGATGAATGCACTGCCTGTGGCCTCTGCCTTCCGGAATGCCCGACCTCTTCGATTGAAGAAGGCGACATCTACATAATCAATCCCGATACTTGCAACGAGTGTGAAGATCAGGATGAAGGGCCCCATTGCGTGGAGGTTTGCCCGGTCGAGTGTATCGAAAAAGCCGAATAATTCTGTTAAATATTTTATATAACGCCGCTTGTTATAAGGCGGCGTTTTTTTTATGTTTATAATATGCCTTACACGTTTTCTGATAAATATTCCACCGCCGATGCGGGTATAATTGTAACCGGCAAAACCGTGGAAGAACTTTTCTCCGATGCCGCCCTGGGTATGACGGAAATAATAGTCGCTTCTGAAAATCTTGAGGTCCGGAAAAAGCTGACTGTGGAACTCGAGGCCGACAGTATGGAAGACCTGTTTTTTGACTGGCTGTCGGAGGTCATCTATTTGAAAGACGCAGAGAATTTTCTCCTTAAAAATTGTGTGATGGAAATCAATGAAGGAGATCGTATAAACTTACGGGCATCTTTATCCGGCGACGAAATCGATCCCGAAAGACATACCTTAAAAATCGATGTAAAAGCGGTCACACTGTACCGGCTGAAGATTGAACAAATAAACGATCACTGGCAGGGAGAGGCGGTGTTTGACTTATGATAAATGAAAGATTTATTCGAATCAGCAATAATATCTGGGAGATACCAATCGATTTCAAGGACGGTATGCGTGTTCCTGCAAGAATCCTTTCTTCCCCTCGGCTTATTGACGGTATCGACAGCAAGGTCATCGATCAGATCACCAACGTGGCCTGTCTTCCGGGCATTAGACGTTACGCTTTATGCATGCCGGACGGACACATGGGCTACGGTTTCCCGATCGGGGGGGTGGCGGCATTTTCGATAAGCGACGGCGTCATCTCGCCGGGCGGGATCGGATTTGATATCAACTGCGGGATGCGGCTGATGCGCACCAACCTGACCCTCGGGGAACTGAAACCAAAAATGGAGGAACTGCTCAACCGGCTTTTCAGGACTATTCCTTCGGGTGTCGGCTCCAAGGGCTTTTTAACGCTGGACCGGAAGAATTTCAGCCGGATCATGGAAGAGGGGGCCGAATGGTGCCGCCGGAATGGTTACGCTTCCGATACCGATATCGAACGGATCGAGGATCATGGGCGGCTTCCCCATGCCGACCACACAACCGTTTCTGAAAAAGCGATGTCCAGGGGAATCAACCAGATGGGAACACTGGGTTCGGGGAATCATTATCTTGAAGTCGAAATAGCCCGTCCCGAAAATATTTATGACCGCGAAATTGCCCGGAGATTTGGAATTGACCGTGATAACCAGGTATTAATTGCCATCCACTGCGGTTCCCGCGGCTTCGGACATCAGATCGCCACCGATTACCTGAAGATTTTTGCCCGGAGTGTGCAAAAATACGGACTCGAAGTCCGCGATAAAGAGCTGATGTCGGCTCCAATCGAGTCGGATGAGGGGAAAAGATATGCCTCGGCAATGGCCTGTGCCGCCAATGCCGCCTTTGTTAACCGGCAATTGATCGTCTCGGGAATCCGGCAAGTGTTCAGGGAGGTATTCAGGAAAAGCGACAGCGAGCTTGGAATCGAAACCATTTATGATGTTGCACATAATATTGCAAAGTTTGAGAAATATACTATTGACGGTCGGGAGGAGACGGTCCTTGTTCATCGCAAGGGCGCGACCCGGTCATTCGGCCCGGGTAAGGCTGAGATTCCTGAGATTTATCGACCGGTCGGCCAGCCGGTGATTGTGGGCGGTTCCATGGAGACCGGTTCGGCGCTTCTGTGCGGCACTTCAATGGCCGACAATGAGACTTTCGGGTCATCGCTTCACGGCGCCGGGAGGACTATGTCGCGAATGAAGGCCAAAAAGACAATTCGCGGTGATAAGGTCAAACAGCGCATGACCGAACGTGGAATTCTGGTGAAAACGGCATATATGCCGGGATTGGCCGAGGAGGCTTCATTCGCATATAAGGATATCGATCTGGTGGTTGATGCGGTAGATGCCCTTCAGATATCAAAAAAAGTGGCTCGTTTCAATCCGATACTTAATATTAAAGGTTAATAGCGGATTAAAATTGTACTATATAGTACAATCAACCTTAATACCATATAATCTTATTCCTGATTAGGGTAGTCATAAACCACTCTTTTTGCCCGGTCTAAAGAGAGATTAATGCGCGGGGGAAAAAAAGAGGGCGCTACTCTGGTTGGGTAGAGGGGGCTAGGAAACTACCCAGGGACAGCAGAGAGTCACCCTCGTTTTCCTGGAGTAAAATTTACAGTATCAGCCTGATTTGTCAAGTATTTTTATTATAAATTATTGGATTATGTTTATTTTATTCTACTTATGTTATTTTAAAGTCTAACATCATCTTTTCAGTTTGATAAAACCCCCATACGGTAAAGCCCTGGCAATATTTATTATCGCCACATTTTATAAATTCTTCACAACCAATAAAAAAAACAGCCATGGAGACTGCCATGGCCGTTGACTTAACCGATTTTAATAAAATCAGTACCTGACTATTTTAACGGGTACCGTGATACGCGTAGGTTTTTCACTTTTGTACGATACGGTGAAATTACTATGATGCGTCCCACGGGGTAGATCGTCACGAGGAGTAATTTTTATTATGGCCGGTTCGCCTTTTTTAATCTTTCCGTTTGTTTTGCCTATAGAAAAGATCGAATCGATTTCCATTTCGATATCATACTCAATATCACCGTCTGTTGAATTAAACAATTTGACGTCTTTTGATTTGTGACCGGGAAGAAAGAACAGTGATTGCGGTTCGGCGCGGAATTCTCTCGGGATTACTCCGATATCCGATGAATATTTAAGCACCACGGTCGGATTTTTAATGTCATTGGAGTAGACGGTGACATTTCTGGTATTTGAACCGTAATATTCACGGGTATCGAACACGACCTTGATCTCACCGATTGAGTCGGGAGGAACCGTTTTATTTAGAATAATGGCTGTGGTGCAGTCACAATTTGAAATGGCTTTATCGATGTTAAGATCGGACGCCCCTTCATTTTTTATCCGGAAATGATGCACCAATTTGTAGTCCATCGGAACATGACCGAAATCATAAAAACTATCTATGACCTTGATGCGTGCCGGCTGGTTTCCGGCGGCAAAAATCGCCGGCGAAACAAGCAGTACAAACGGCAAGAACATTAAAAATATCTTGAACAAAGATCTCATATAATCAGACCTCCAGTTTCTTTTCCTCGGATTCTAACGGTAAAAAGCCCTGCTCCCTCATCCAGACATCATTGAAGCACTTACTTAAATATCTCGATCCCGAATCCGGCGCTATTATCGCCATTACCGCTTTATCATCCAGTTCGCGGGCCGCCTTACGAGCCGCCCAGACTGCCGCCCCGGTCGATCCCCAACCGAGATACCTTCCTCGCGGGCCAGTCGGCGAGCCGTCTCGAAAGCATCGGCATCAGTAACTGTCACTACTTCATCGATAAAACCGGGATGAAGCGCCTCGGTAAGACAATCCGAGCCGATTCCCTCGACCTTGTATGCTTCCGGCTCGCCCATCTTGTTGCCGCGGATAAAATCGGCAAAAATCGACCCGACCGGATCGACCGCTATGGTCTTGATTGCGGGGTTCTGCTCCTTCAGATAACGGGCCGTGCCGGAAAATGTACCGCCGGTCCCGATCCCGGCGACAAAATGAGTGACTTTATGATCGGTATCGTCCCATATTTCCGGGCCGGTGGTCAGATAATGAGCCTCGACATTATCCTGGTTATGATACTGGTTCATGTGAAAATAACCGTTTTCTTTGGCCAGATTGACGGCCTTCATATATGATCCTTCAGGATCCTCATGAGCCGCCTCGGACGGGGTCACGACCACCTCGGCCCCGAACGATTTCATAAAATCGACTTTTTCCTTGCTGGTCTTTTCGGGAGTGGTCAGGATCGCTTTCAGTCCCAGAATCGAGGCCACCATGGCCATCGCCACCCCGGTGTTGCCGGAGGTGTTGTCGATGATGGTGTCGCCCGGTTTGAGGCGACCTTCTTCCATAGCCTTACGGAGAATATAGCTTGCCATCCGGTCCTTGACGGAACCGCCCGGATTGATAAATTCAAGCTTTAAAAGCATCAGCGGGCCTTTCCCGCCGCAGCCATTATCGATTTTGACCAGAGGGGTCCGGCCGATCAGTTCCAAAATATTATTTTTATATTTCATACCTGCACCTTTAAGTTTATAACATTTTAGGTAATAAATGTTTCAAATACAACCGAATTATATTACAGGAGCCATGATATTTTTATTTTGTCTTGACAAGTATCTCAAATAAAGCCTTTATTGGAATGAAAAAATCCGGAGGGTAATATGAAAAAAATTTCTATTTCGATTTTTATTTTGTTCCTGGCAGTTCTGATGGTTGGCGGTTGCAGCAAAGACGAGGATGTCGCCGAGCTTGAACAGCAAATCAAAGATACCGAATCGGAAGATTTACTCAAAGACACGCTGGCGGGCGAGAAGGTTGTTACCGGAGAGACCGAAATGACCGAGGAAAAATATTCCATGACCCCGGAAGCGGCTCCCGAGGAGGAGAAAACCCCGTCCTATATGCCGGAATATACCGGAACCGGGCAATATACGGTTCAGGTGGCCGCCGGAGGAAACCCGGAATGGGTCAAATATATGGCCGAAACATTTATCAGGCGCGGATATGAGGCCTTTATTACCGAGGCAATCGTCGATGGGGAGACTTTCTACCGCTTGAGAATCGGCTCTTATGACAGTTTTTCCAAGGCTAAAGCGGCGGGGATGGAACTGGCGGACAAATATTCGGTCGATTATTGGATCGATTACAACCAGTAAAAAATATCTGACTGGAATCAGGCCGAACCAATGTTGCGCCGATCGGGGCGAGGTGGTTCTGCCTTTTTTATTATCGTGTCCGCATCCAGTCTGATTCGGCCATGTAATGATCCAGCTTGTCCCACAGTTCCTTAAGATTACAGCGCATGATTATTAAGTCATGCTTATTACCATGAATGTCCTGAACATAATCATGCAGGACAGCATCCTCGTGAAATCCCAGCCGTTTGAAGATGCTCACCGCCCCGACCTGGGTTTCCATGAATTCAATCATGATATCCTCGATCTGTTCCTGGTTGGCAATCCAGAAAAGCTCGCGAGCCAGGAGCAATCCCAGGCCTTTGCGCTGATAGGGTCGGGCCACGATCAGCCGAATTTCCGCCATATGCTTTTTCCAGCCGTAGCCCTCCCGCTCGAGGGCGCCGTCAGCCACTATTTTATCGTCGATCAGCGCCACCAGACGCACTATCCCGCCGGAGAGGGCCCCGTGAATTCTCTGCTCGACCAGTAGCGGATCGGTGACATCGACCCGCAAATATTCCCGGTCTTCTGCGGGCAGGTTCCGAAAAAACTCAAGCGAAAGCTGGACATCATCTTCCCGCATCTCGCGGACCGTGACCTCGAGGCCGTTTTTTAATTTCAATATTTTCTCCATAACATTACCCCGTTTTTCAGGTAGATTTATTTGGATTTTTATTTTCAATTGACACTAACCGGGGGAAATAATTTCAAAACTAAACCGAATCAACGCCCTAAAATAAATACGAAAGGGGCGTGGGTGAATTGAGAAATAAAATCCGATCCGATTACAGATAAACATCTGTAATAATTCCAGAAAATTCATCTTTTGGGCAAATTCAATAAATTTTCAATTATTGTCATAATTTTTATTGATTTATATTTTCATTCATATTATAATACATCCAGTATTCCAGTATATATTGCAGCACTGTGCAGCCATCAAAGAGAGAAAGTCGATCTAACGGATTGGAATGACCGCAAATTCGGGTTATTGAACGTAGGGATCTTGTGGGCGGCAGATCCTTCGAGGCTCAGGAGGCCTGTCCACATCTGCCCCATTAGGCTCTGTGGGCGGCCGATGTCCACATCTGCCCCATAAGGCTCTCTGTGGGCGGCAGATGTCCACATCTGCTCCGATAAGCCCGGTATTAGACAAAACGGCTTTCCTGATCGTCATATTTTTGACGACATCATTGATTTTACATCCCGGACAAAAGATAAGGCGATTACGGAGCGAGATTTACTATGGGAAGTGATAGAATGATCAATTCTGT
>QNAH01000105.1 GCA_003641425.1 Candidatus Zixiibacteriota bacterium | reverse complement strand
TATTTTTCCCGATATATACCGTTCGACTGGAGCTATCGTTATACTCCGAATACTGCTGATGTGCGTGAAACCGACTGGCAGTCATACGCCCTTGAATTGACGCATCAGTTATCCAAAAATATGCACTACTATTTAAAAGCTTCTTATTACAATTATGATTTCTGGAACAAGCCGGGTGATCCCAATAATCCCGGCAAGGGCCTTGACCCTGATGAATTCCCGCAGTACAGCGAATTCGAAAGATATGATGATTTGAATAACAACGGAATTTATGACGCCCCCGAGCCGCTAATCAATCTTTATCCCGATACGACTCTCGAGGGACGTGATATTTCCGGACCTCGGTACACCTACGGTAACGATCCTTATTATACCGATCAGCAGGTTGGTTACACCGATATTGCCGATTTCCGATTCAACAGCGGTACGCACGGTGAATATATGGAAGGTGAGCCGTTCATAGACTTGAATGGTAACGGTCAGTGGGACAGGGGTGACTATCTGTACGACACCAATGGTAACGGCGAATACGATCCCGAACGCGCCGACATAGTCGATGAGCATGATCCGGAACCGTACGAGGATGGTGATATCAATCTTGGTGAGCCGTTCACCGATGTCAACAACAACGGTTTCTATGATGAAGGGATCGACATTTTTGTGATGTCGGCCGGAAGCGACAATCAGGACCTGGATCGTAATTCGGGTTATACATCTCCATACGATGTTTGGGTGCCGGGTATTCCTTATATCGATCGGAACGGCAACGGGAACTACGACCCTCCGAATTTCAAATATGATCCGGGTGAAAAGTTCCTGGATCTTAATGGCAATGGTAAGTATGACTATGGCGGATCGAGCAACTTCCTAAATGTCGGGACCTACAAGGACGAGACAGTATGGCACTTCCATGGTGTCGAGCAGTACACGCTGGAAGGCCGTCTTTACCGGCAACTTGGCAACCATGAGTTGAAAGCCGGGATGGAATTGAAAAAAGAAATCCTGTCGAAAAAGGATATTCGTTCGCTTGAGCAGCCCTATACCGGCCGTCCGGACGGGGGTGAATATGAGACCATCGGAGAGCTTCGCGATTTTTATAAATACGAACCTTTGAGCGGGACTTTCTATTTCCGCGATAATCTCGAGTATGGGTCGATGATAGCCAGTCTCGGTTTCCGTTATGACTACTTTATTCAGACTAAAGGTCTCGAGGAAGTGGCTAAAAACGACGACCTTGGCAGCGGTATTATTTACGGTGATCGTAACAAGTTTTCGCCGCGAATCGGATTTTCATACCCGATTTCCGACAAGGCCAAGATTCACTTCAACTACGGTCATTTTTACCAGTTGCCGTCATATTCATACATGTATGACCGTAATACAACGGCGGCATCGGCCAATGACGTGGTCGGTAACTACAACCTGGATTATGAAAAGACAATCCAGTATTCATTCGGTGTTAAATATGCCATGTCGGCCGATTATTCGATCGATATTTCCGGTTACTTTAAGGACGAGTTCAACAAGATCAACTCGGCCCTGGTCAAGCTCGGCGGCGGGGCGCTCAGGATTCAGCAGTATCAGAATCGTGACTATGGCCGCAGCCGCGGTTTTGAGGTCACTGTCGAAAAGCGCGGCGGCCGTCTGATCAACGGCGAGGTCAACTACACCTACGCTTTTGCATATGGTAAGCAGTCGCAGACCAGAACAGACTATTTCGAGGAATTTTATCTTAATCGCGAGTCGCTCAAAGAGAAGCCGCTCGACGATGATATTCGTCATCAGCTCAACTGTGGTATTCAGCTGGTGGTTCCCGAGACGATGAAGCCGAAACTGTTCGGGCTCAGAATTCCGAATGGCTGGACTTTCTCTGTGCAGGGTAAGTTCCAGACAGGCAAGCCGTTTACTCCTTCTAAGGATTACCCGAATCTGGAAGTGGATGAGAGCGTTCAGACGATCGACGAGAATTCACTCCGTAAGCCTTCGGTATTGAATTTCGACGTCAAGTTCGAGAAATATTTCAAACTTGTTTCACTCAACTGGCGATTCATCGTCTGGATCGATAATCTGCTTGACAATAAGAACGTTGATTATGTCAATCCGTCAACCGGACGTGCGGATACCGGTCAAAATGACGGCTATAATATTACAGGCGGGACTGATTATGACCGAGACCCGTATAACTGGCTCTACGGTCGTCAGATCAAAGTAGGCCTGCAGGTAAGTTTGTAAACTATGATAATTTTGGCAGATAGGAGACAGTGCGGATGAGATTTAATAAATACAAAATTGCTTTTCTTGCAGCCGTATTGCTTCTCTTACCTTCGCTTGCCTTTTCGCAGGCGAAGGTTGGCACGACCGGTGTAAATTTCCTTGAGCTTGGCGTTTCGGCGCGGGCCATGGGAATGGCGGAAGCATATACAGCAGGCGTTACGGATGCCTCGGCTGTTTATTATAATCCTGCAGGTTTGACATATGTATATGGCCGGCAGGCGATGTTTACACATATTGATTTGCCGGCGGGGATAAATTACGAATTCTTCGCCCTGGCATATCCGATGGAATCGGTCAGCGGCGTGGTAGGGATCGGTATTTATGCATTGAACACCGGTGACATCCTGAGAACCGACTATTCGTATCCGACCGGTGTCGATCAATCCGGCAATAAGCAATATTTCTCTGCCGGTGATCTGGCGGTCAGTCTTAGTTACAGCCGATTTTTGACCGACAAGTTTTCTCTGGGAGTTACGGCCCGTTATATCCAGGAGAACCTGGAATTGGAAAAGGCTTCGGGCTGGAGCGCCGATGTCGGGACCTGTTACAATTCAGGCTACCGGAATTTCAAGATCGGCATGGTAATTTCCAACTTCGGCCCCGATATGAAATTTATCAAGGATGAATTTCCATTGCCCATGAACTTCAAATTCGGCGCCTCGATCGACGCTGTCGACAGTGATAATCATTTGATTATGCTGGCGGCGGAGGGATCGCATCCGGGCGACAATGAAGAGAAGTACAATGTTGGAATTGAGTACTGGTTCCAGGATAAATTCAGTCTTCGTGTCGGGGAAAGATTTAATTATGACTCCGACGGTTTTACGGCCGGCGGCGGCCTTGTTCTTCCTATCGGTGAAGAGTTTGATTTATCAGTGGATTATGCATACCAGGAATTCGGTTTCCTGAATGAAGTCCACCGGTTTTCACTCGGATTGGTATTTTGATATTATGAAAAATAAGAATGAAAGGATAGGAGGAAAATAAATGAGGCGGCTTTTAATATTTCTTATTTCATCGTTGTTGCTGGGATTATTTATCTTAGGCGGCTGTGATTTCCTGAATCATGATATTGAGGGACCGGAACGGGGCAATGTTCCGCCGGTTGTGCAGTTCGTCAATATTCCAGTCGAAAAAGCGAAATTTATGTCTGACACGACGATTTACTGGTACGGCACCGACGTCGACGGTTTTATTGTTCAATTCCGTTATGCCGTTGTCGAAGAAGAAATCGTGGGTTCGGATCCGGATGCTTATATAGCCGGAACGCCGGATTCGCTGATTCCCTGGGTAAATCTCGATGTTCAGCTTGATGACCCGCAGACCAATGCCCGCATAACCATGTCGGCCGATATAAGTGATCCGGTAAGAACCTATGTGGCATCTTACGTGTTCCTGCAGGCGGTCGACAACCTGGGGAGTAAATCTGCCGTGGTTTACAAGCTATTTTATAAAAATAATCATTTCCCCAATACGTCAATAACTTCCCGCGATGCCAATGATCCTTATGTCAATACGGTTACTATTGGCGGGGTTCTTGACGGGGTGACTATCAGCTGGAGTGCGGAAGATCCAATCGATTATCCGCGTGATCCGCCGCCGTTCCAGTTTCAGTGGAGATTCTACGGTCCTTATGACTCTCTCCAGATGATGGAGCTTGACAGTATTTGTGTCGGTTCGGTATTTGTGGATATCTACGGTGATTTCTATCTTATGGGCGATACTTTCATGAGTCTGGGTGATCCCGACACATTCTATGATACCACTCAGGTTCCGCCGCAGATCGATTCTATTGTGGTTGATACTTCCTGGATCAAGGTGGATACACTGGGACGCAACAATCCTTACGGAAGCTGGAATGATTTTCTGTATCTTGACAGCCTTCAGGAGTATTCATATTTGAATAAGCTTGTCGACTCCTCGTATGATCCATTGACGGACGATATCTGGGTATATGATCAGAATACACACATATATGATGTATACAGGAACGAAACGATCGATACCACGTCTCAGTATTACTTTCTCATGTGGTGTCAGGCGCGTGATGATTCCAAGGTCCCCGATCCGGTACCGGCTTTCAACTGGGTTTCGGTAATTGAGCCGAGATTTGAGCGGACAGCCATTATCATCGACGCCACTTCTTATAAGACCAACACATCGGGATTCTTCAACTGGCCGGTATTTCCAAATAAACCCTATGACAACAGCACTGAACCGATAGTGAAGAGAGTCCTCGGGCAGATGATCGATGATTGGGCGGGGGCGGGATCGTTCGATTTCGAAACCTTCCCTGAGGATATTCTATATTCCTTCCCGGATGGGACAAGGTGCCGAATTCAATACAAAAAGTACTTTGCTTCACATAACTATTATCCCATAAGTAAGCTGACGAAATGCGATAATTATGGTATTTCGGCGGTTTCACTTCGTGATATCCTGAAGCACAAGATTCTCATTGTGGTGAAGGATAATCCCGGCGGTGAGCTGATCATGGACACTGCCATTATGCTCTCGGTTCTTGACGGGCTGAATGCCGGTATGAGTGCCTGGTCAATGGTTCGCAGTCCTTTTCAGGGGTATGTCTATGTCGACACGGTCACATGGCAAGATGTTCCTACCAGTTACATGGAGTACTTTGGTGTCATCAATATGCGTTTCTCCGGTTGGCAGGGCGCCATTAATGATATTACCCAGGATGAAAATGGTACATATATCAATGCCGGGACCAGGATCGAAGATTTTGTCGGAGCAATACCGCTTCTTGAAAGCAGTGATTTTATCGATCTGCCGCATCTCGCAGTCGATACAAACCTGCTTGAGGATCGCTATCTCTGGGTGGACGGCTCAGGCTTCAATCAGTATGACTACCGGTGTCCTGATCCCGACAATCCGCCGGGAGAGGTCTTAATCGGCGCTTTGCCCGAGGTCGGCTATGTGCGGAAATCGCTTCTGGCGGAAGCGCGTTATCTATATGAATCGAAGTATGGTAATGAGCCGGCCTTCCTCGAGGAATACTGCGGACGTAAAGTCGGAATCTGGGAGAAGGCCAATGGTTCGGTAGTGGGAATTACCTACAACACCGGCCTTTTCCGGACGGCGCATTTCTCCTTCTCATTGCTTCCGCTCGAAGAGGAAAATGCTCAACAGTGTTTCAATAATGTGATGGATTGGCTTTCGGTGCAGCCCTTTATCCAGACGGGCAAGATGGCTCCAGCCATGGTGACACCAAAGGTCGATGTCCAGAAATTGCGTGATATCACCGAAGATCTTCATCTGAAAAAGAAACAGGGTTTACTACGATCTTATGGTGAACAGTAATTTGTAGTATTACAGCGAATAATAAGGCCGGGAATCAAAACGATTCCCGGCTTTTTACTTGGTTCTAGGCTATCTTAATTTATCCTGTATAAGTTGCAGAAGATCGTTTTCGGGGAATTTGGCGGTGGCGATATTGAGTATCTCCCGCGCGCTTCCGCTCCTGCCGCTGATGCTGTAAGCGTTTATTAGATTTATATACGCTTCGACCAAACCGGAATCCAGGGAAATCGCCCGGTTGCTCATGTCGATGGACTCGGGGATTCTATCAAGGATGCCATAAATATAACCGAGCTGGTAGGCGGCTTGAGCCTTTATAGCCCGCGGGGAGTTTTGTTTACTGCGAATATAATTGAAATTAAGATCGTTTGTTTCAGCCGGCCTGTCGCGGTATTCCAGAGCCATGGTGAGCATTTCTATGGATTGATTATATTCTTTCCATCCGGAATAGACCAGACCGGCATTCAAGTATATTCTTGAATCCTCCGGCGCAAGCTCTACCGCGCGACCAAGTATATCCTCGAATGCCGGTTTGTTGTCGACGGCATGATATACCCTCATCAAAATTATGAAGGCATCGGCAAAGTACGGTTTAATACTAAGGGCCTTTTGCGCCATCTCTTCGGCCCGGTCATAGTCTTTTTCAAGGAGGTAGAGGGAGGCAAGGTTGCTGTACGCCCGCGGATTTTCTGGAAAATTGTTTATTTCCTGCCGGAAATAATATTCGGCAGAATCTGCAAGTCCCCGCCTTAAGTGAATGACACCCAGATTCAGACTGGCATCGGCGAAGAAAGGGTCTTCCCGAAGGACTCGGTGGTAGTAATCGGCGGCCTTATCAAAGTCGTCTTGATATAAATAGTAATTGGCGCGATTAAAATTCCCGCCGGCCGTTCCTGATTTATCCAGATTGTATATGTTAGTCGCTGACAGTGCAAATGCCCCGCATCCGATCAGAATGGCAGGCACAAGTTTTTTAAATGTCTTTGCTGAATTAAAGGCAGACAGAAAATAGTCAATTCCATAGGAGCCGAGAACAATGATAAATGGAATTACCGGGAGACGGAAGCGGGCATTTATGAAAAAGACCGAGATGAGCGCAAAATAGCAGATGACAAAGGCCAGGACATATATTTTTTCTTTATTCAGGGCGTTACATTGAATCATCAAGAACAGCGAGAATACAGCCAGTGCAAATATAATGCTGAAGTTGACAGGATTGATTTTAAAAGCCGCCAACTCGCTCATGAAAAAGCTCAGATCCCTGTTGTTGGAGACTTCGAAGCCATTGATACAATGGTATAATTTTTTTATGTACAGACCGCCGAATTTGCCGGGATTTTCCGCTATCCAGTCAAAGCCTTTCTTATACCAGAAATTGGAAATTTCGGATGCTTTTAATTCACGGCCGGTTTCATTTTCGGCGGTAAACCGGATATCCTTGATTTCCCAATTTCGGCCGTATGGTGGAGGTATGGATGCCGACAGCCCATCAGCTCCGGAGTTGTTGCCGATGTAGAAATTTATTCCTCCGGAAGATGAAATCAAAACAGGGTCATCGGCGATCAGGTAATTCCTGACCGTCACCGGCAAAATTACCAGGAACATGGCTAACAATAAAATCACATTTCTCTTCAGTGAGGTTTGGATTGGTTTAATTGAGAGCAGTATCCATATCATATAGAGTGGTACCAGAGCCAGAATAAGGGGGCGGGTTATGGCGGCCAGGCCGATTACAATGCCGGTCAGGAAATAGAGTCGATCTTCCTTACGATCGCCGCTAATAAACAGCAGCCATATTGAGAGCAGTGTAAGCATGGTGAAGAGATTATCCACCAGCAGTTCGCTTTCGAAGTATATGGCTATCGGGTAAACTGCGAGAATCAGACCTGCGATGATACCGGCACGACGGGTGAAAAGACGAGATGCAATCGAGAAGGTCAACAGGACGGAGACCAGCCCGACAAGATGTCCGAAAATACGTGCCGCCAGAAGGGAATGCCCGACAATTGAGTAAATAAATCCAAGAATATAAATATAAAAGGGAGCCCTGAAAAAGACATCCTCGCCAAGAATATTGCCTGATGCTATAGCCATCGCCCAGCGGTCATGAAAAAGGGAATCGACCAGCAATTGGTCCCAGTCGGGAGTTGAGATGTAATTCAGTAGAAATATCAGGCGGTAGGCCAGGCCTATTGACAACACAATCAGGACGGGGTGTTTTTTAAAGATTTTGAATATTCTTACCATCCGGATAAAGATAATCATCAAAATGCCTTCAAACAACAAATAGATTTTAGCTGCAAGTCATTTCCTAGCTGCATCGTGAAGCATACATTTGCAAACCGAGGGATGATTGTGTAAATCGCTGTGCATAAATCGACCTCGCGACATTCATTTTGCAATATATTGTATGGCAACATATTACGAACAACGGGATGCATCGGAAGTGCAATTGTTTTCATGATTTTTGGGGGAAATATTGAAAATTTCGAATGGCATATTGGTTGCTCGAATAAGATTTGGTTTTATTTGAGGAGCTTAAAATGCCAGCATATTTCAAATATTTTTTCTTCGCGATAACCGGGATCGTCCTGATCCTTTCAGTTAACTCATCAATTCTGGGGGCGACATTATCGCCATCACTTAATGATATGCTGGATGGCTCTTCAAATACGGATTCAGTGGTATCGGTGATCGTATTTGCCGAAGGCGGCTCCGATGCGGCGGCTATGAAAATGGCTATCGGCGGTAAAAGCACACTTCGAAGCCGTCATGAAACAGTGGTGACCGGCCTGAAAAGAAATAATAGTCGGGCCCTTGATAATATAAAGGATGAGATCAATAGAATCGCTCCGAATGCGATTATCAATGAATACTGGATCGCCCCGGCCTTTTTGATTGAAGTCCCGATATCAAAAGTATCCGAGATCGCATCAGTTCCGGGCGT
>QNAH01000104.1 GCA_003641425.1 Candidatus Zixiibacteriota bacterium | reverse complement strand
CGGTGCATCATTTCTATGAAGTCGTCCAGTTGAATATGGAAAAAATCTTCAATCAACCGCTTCTGCAATTCAATAGCCAGCAAAGATTTCCCGGAGCTTGACACACCGTTAATAAATATGATTTTCCCCGACTTCATGATATGTTTTTCAATTATTACATTTAAAGTTCGGCAAGGGAGTGTTAACTGACATTCCTTTTGAGTAAGTTGACTTGTCGGAGAGTCAAAGTCAACAATTTTGTTATCAAATCATGTCAGCGTAAAAATACCAACGAATGGCCGGACTGACTGATCGTCGGCAGGCCGGCGGGAGGGTGTTTGGGCGAGCTATTTTCTTGACAGCCGCCGATGCCTTTGTTACCATAAGTCAATTGAGACCACCGAAATAGTCAAATTGCCAAAATTAAAGGCCGGTTTGAAACGCAATCGAACATTGATAATTGCCTTCTGCGCGATGTGTGTGGCAATCGCCGCGCTCGGGATGTATTTTCGATCCCGCGATCTCGACAATACCGCCCGGATCGATAATCTTACGCAATCCGAGCCGGCAATGCGTTACAATACACTCGATCCCGGGACACAAATTACCGAGCTGACCGATATCATGAGAGAAAATTACATGCACTTTATAAAAGAATACCGGTCGGGAAAAAATGTCTGGCATATAATCGGTCAATCGGGAACATATTGGATCACATCGGGCTTTATGATAAAGGTAACCATTACCGCCGGGCGTACCAAACCGCCGGGCGAATCGGAAAAACCGATCTGGCAGGTACTGGTGTACGTGATGGAGATAAAGTCAAGCGCCATGCTTTT
This sequence comes from Candidatus Zixiibacteriota bacterium, assembly GCA_003641425.1. GTDB lineage: Bacteria > Zixibacteria > MSB-5A5 > GN15 > PGXB01 > PGXB01. The sequence continues at coordinate 7,813 of QNAH01000104.1, read as the reverse complement.
TGTGACGATTGCCCTGATTTGTATTCTGGGATTCGGTTGTCTGCTGATCAACAAAGAGAGACTACCCCACTTGTTTCCGGGACAAAGAGAAGATATTACCCATAAGGGCGAATGAAATCTGAAATTATGAATATTGTGAACGTCATAAGGCAAATCGGCAAAGGGCCGCTTATGATATATGCGATTGCATTAGTACTTAGGTTGCTGTACTTGCTGGTCATGCTCCCGCAAATCGGACCGGAACATATTGTCAATCAGATGCCGGACACGGCCACATATATCGAGGCGGCCGACTACCTGTTCGGACGCAGTCTGACCGGACAGTACGAGCTTTACCTGGCAGGTGTCGGTTACCCGTTATTTTTGGGGATATGCACCATGCTGTTCGGTAAGGTGTACTGGCTGATCCTGCTGATGCAGATAATGCTCAGCAGTCTGTCATGCGTTTTTATATACAAGATCGCCAGGTTGCTGATAAAAATCAAAATTGTCTCACTTATAGCCGGTATTCTGGCGGCGATCTCGCTGACCTCGATTTCGCTGGCCAATGCCCTGCTGACCGAAACGCTGTTTTTCTTTTTATTTACATTATCGCTTTATTTGTTTTTCAAGGGGATGTCCACCAATTCATGGCGGCGGGTAATAATCGCCGGTGTACTTATCGGGCTGGCAGTACTGGTTCGATCGGCGGTACTGTTCTTCCCTGTTCTCCTGGTGATATTCGCGGTTCTCTTCCCTGTTCATGGGCAGGTGGAAGGCCGCAGACAACTTATTCTCAAGGGAATCGTGGCGGCATTGATCATGGTATCGATTATGTCGATCTGGGGAATCAGAAACAAGGTGGCTCATGATTCTTTCACGGTCTCCGGCACCGGTATGGGTGCGGCCCAGAAATATCTTGCCGCGGGAGTATTGTACATCACGAGTCCGCAGTCATCGCAGGGATTTATTGCTTTCCGCGACTCGCTCTACCGTGAGTCGCTGACGGATTTCAACAGCGGCAATTACGCCGAGTATCATGGCAATATCAGGCGGATGGTTATCTCGACATTCAGGCAGTACCCCTCATTATTTATAGAAACATATATTTCAAATATCTGGGATAATATCACGGTGACATCGGCATTGCACCATGTCCAAATCCCCCGCTACAAGGAGAAGTACGAGGCGGTGGAACAGAAAATCAACTACGGTTTCAATAATCCATTGGTGCTTATTCTGACTATCACAGGTTTTTTTATTCTCGCCCGTCGTAACCTGAATATTGCAGTAATATTATTGATGATTCCCCTGTATTTCGCCCTTATGTCCGGGGTAACATTCGGACAGGGGTCGCGGATATTTTTCCCTGCGCAGGCGGTTCAGCCGATAATGGTCGCAGTTTCGCTTGTATTCCTGTATGACCTGCTTCTTATCGGACGGAATTTATTGTTTCTCAGGCGGAAGCACCAAAATTCATAAAATCTTAATCCAATATAGAAACCGGTCTTTCTTTCTTTTAAGATTCTATATAGCAGGGCGGGTTACCGCCTTTGTATAAATAGCTGATGATATAAGTTACATCGAGAATGTTCAAACCACCGTCGCAATTGGCGTCAGCGGCGATATCATTAATCGGCGCCGGGCCGCCTTTGTACAAATAGCTGATAATATATGATATATCCAGAACATTGATGGCATCATTTCCGCTGGCATCACCATTGACAAAATGACCATATTCCTCGACACCGTAGTTAACCGTATCTATTGTCCCGGAACCCGGCGCATCGGCATTCAAAACCGGCACACACATCTGCGAGCCGTCGATGGTGATACCGATACTGTACGTCGCCCCCGGGGGAGCGTCATCCTCACCGGTGACCTCAATCAGATATTCACCCGGAATCGGAGCGAAAATGTGAACAGAATCGTGGTCAATTTCATCGTAAGTTGCAGGAAAAAGCGTTTGAGATAGAATCCCGGAGGCATCTTTCCCGATGTAATATCCATCCGGGTCGGTCACCCAGAGGTTGACCGGGGAGTAGGCGACAATGATCAGCGGCCGGGGTGTTAGCTGGAAATTTTCGCTGAATTCGGAGGTGTTGCCATAAGTGTCAGTGGCTGTGCATGTGATAAGCGAGTTAAATTTGATATATTCTTCCGTCAGATATGTAAAATCTCCATTGTTATCGGCTGTGTCGGAACCGATAAAGAAAAATGCTTCACCATGGCCGGAGGTATCCACCGGGCGAGTGGTGTCTTTGGCCGGATGGGCCACAAAAAATTCAATCACGGCGCTGTCGGCGGCAGTACCGTAAATGGCAAAAGTGCTGTCCGGATTCATAATCACAGAATCGATTTCGGGGTAATTCAGAAGACTGTTGGCGCCGGTATCGAGATCATCGAGGTCGTTGAGGGTAACACCATCTTCGTTCAGGTCGATCCCCAGTCCGCCATTGCCGTAGATGAGATTATTGGTGAACGTATTCCCTCCGGTAGCTTCATGAACCTTGATACCGTGATCGGGGAAACTCCGAATTGTCAATCCCTCGACGTAATTACTGTCGTCTCCAAAAAAGAATCCACTCCCGGTACTGAGCGCCGAACCATCGAGTATAACCGAGTGTGCCCCGCCGGGAGCCGAGGAACCGAGAATCGTCACATGCCAATCCAGGAATGGTATCAATTCCGACTGAAGCATCACTGTTCCAGAAACAGTAAACAGAATTGTATCCGGCCAGGAAATGTCAGTATTGGCCGAATCCATCGCCCAACGGAAAGAGCCCCGGCCGGAGTCATTGAGATTTTCGACCACAATGGCGTCGCCATAATTAAGCGCCCCGATCAGTTCACCGCACTCGTTGTTCACCGGCGCACAGGGCGATCCGTATTTTATATGGAGGTCACCATTGGCAGTATCGCAAAAGACAGGGTCAGCGGATATATTGCCGTTGATACCGTTCTGCCCGGATATGCAACCGGTATAGTCACCACCGGAGTTGCCGTAAACATTGCAGCATGACAATGTGACAGTTCCGCCGTTAATACAATCGACTGCGACCTCATTTGAAAACGCCAAAATGCAGTTAATCATATCCACACTGGACTGGTTTGATGTAATCATGCCACTCCCGGATTTATATACGGTATTCGAACAAAATGTGCAATTTGTAAAGAGCGAAGTTGACTGATAGAATAACAGGACATCTGTGAAACCATCAGGTGCCTCATTATGATAAAAAAGACAATTACTGAATTTGGGGGTTCCAAGATCGCAATAAACCGCCCCACCTCCACCGCCATAGCTTATATTAGTATCGAAAATACAATTTATAAATTGTGGTGACCCGTTTGAAATTGTTACACCACCACCGATATCAAATAATAGTTTAAAATTATAGTAAATGCGGCAGTCAATTATTTTGGGCGAGGCACCATCAATAGTAATTCCCTGACTCCCGTACCTTATGGTGAATCCCTGCAAGATGGAGAGTGTGTCTTCCCCATTCTGGAAGTAAAATAGTCCATAGGTATTGGATGGGCTATATGTTTCAATAATGGTAACATCGGGTCCGTTTTCGGAGCGGACTATTATTTGCTTGCCGAAAAAATCAATTTCCCTGTTACCATCGCCGTCATATGTCCCATCATGCACCAGCACCGTATCGCCGTCAACCGACTGGTTGATAGCGTACTGGATGGTTCCATAGGGACTGCCCGATGATCCATCGCCGGTTGTATCATTACCGGTCTCGGCCACATGCCAGGTGCGGTTGGGAATATCGACGGTGATCATTTGAAGAACAATATCTTCCGATCCCGAGGGAGTTGTCCCGGTCACAGCGGACAGCGCTATTTCACCGGGTGATACGGCTGATGCTATAATATCAAGGCTGTATCTGCGACCATCGCCTTCGCCAAAATAATCATCGATACCATCAGTAAAATACTCCCATTGAAACTCTCCAGCAGTATTGTAACATAAACATCCGATATCAAACGGCAGATGCAAAGTTTGGTCATACTGGGCACTTGAGTACAGAGGCATGTAAATCTGGTCTCCAAGAATCGATATTCGGTGAGGCATATCGAATTCGGCTTCTTCGCCGCGATCATATATTTCATCCCACAATAATGCCCCTGTTGATGATAGCGCAATAAGAGCAGAGTTGAAGCTGTATTCGGGTGTCAATGTCACCAGGCCGACGACAAATACCGTGTCATTACGAACCGTCATTGCCGGTGACCATTCATACATTCCCAGGTTTCCATAAGTATAAGTCCAGGCGGTATCACCGGCAGGAGTAAAACATCTGACATATAAATCAGGAAAGTTATCGGTTTCACCTAATGGATTATAACCGCCGGTGACAACTATATTGCCTGAGGAAAGGAAATCAAGGGAAACAAGCGCGCCCTGACCGCCTGTCCCTTCGTTATATACGACTGAGTTCCACAGCTCGCTTCCCGAGGCGTCGAATTTTGCAATAAAACCAAGTGATCCAAATTGATCGTACCCGACTATATATATATTGCCGGAAGCATCAATTTTAATCATTTCAGGATTCGGAATAAAACCATCGAGAGCGGTATATGACCACAATGTAGTTCCAGTTGATGATATCTTGCTTATTCGTACGCCCCAATCCAAAGTGGCGGTGATAAGATCGCCCGACTGATCAACGGCAAGATTCCGTCCCTGGCAGACTTCACCGCCGACATTTTCCTCCCATTGGAAATTTCCCTGATAGTCATATTTGACCACGACATGGCTTGTGGTGTCGGCCATCTGAGCCATAAAATACAAGCAATCATTGTTATCATCGAGAATGAGCGAAGCGGCTTCATCGCGCACCTCGCCCGGCGAGGCGTACTCTTCACTCCACTGAAGAGTGCCGTAGCGATCATACTTGACAAGCACAATATCGGTCGAGGTGCCCGTATTTATGGCATTGCCGAGAACATATACGTTACCCTCAGCATCAGTCATCATATCGAACACGACATCGCTGTCATTGGCGGTGCCGTTATAATATTCGGTCCAATCCGCGGTCTGGGCCGAAAGATCAACTGTAAATGCAATGGTAAATAAAGCCGTTAGCCATATAAGGCATTTCATAAGTCCCTCCAAGACTCAATGGTAATTATATTCAGCTGTCCGGCGTGCTCTAAGATATATTTGGATATGTATTTTCATCATTCCAGCCTGTCAGTCTTACACATGGAAATTATCTGATATATCTGGAGTGAGTCTTACATTGACACAGTCTCCCCGGATATTGTAGTATATTTATTTCGGGTGTGCTCAGGCCCGATGTTGTCTTAAGGACAATCTAAATAAGAACTATTATATATAAAATAGTCAAATATTGCCGAAAGATCAAGCGGTATTTGATGTTAGAAAATGCAAAAGAAATTGGGGGCAGATTGGAAGCTTTTTATTCTCTGACCTTCAGTGCTACCATGGTAATATCGTCAAACTGGGGCGCCGCACCTCGGAATTCCACCAGCGCCCGAAACATATTCTCACACAAGCGGCTGACATTATCGTCCTGATGTCTTAACAGAAACTCCGCCAGCCTTTCATCTCCAAAACTTTCATCCCTGTCATTGACAAGATCGGTGATACCATCGGAATAAATGAAGCAGGTATCTTCGTTTTCAAGCGAAATACACCGCTCTTTGTACTTATGCCCCTTGACCACACCGATGACGATATCGGGAAGATCGGAATCTATTATAGTTGTGTTGTTTCGAATTACGATAGGCGCCATGTGACCGGCATTGATATACCTGATCTCTTTGTCTTTGCAGTCATAATATCCGAATATGGCGGTTATGAACTGCCCGGAACTGCTGAACTGATTAATTAAATCATTAAGGCTTCCAGCCAGCAGATCAAGTTTAAGTTCGCCGGGGGTAAACAGTTGCGAACGGAAAACGGCCTGGGCATTGGCCATAAGCAGCGAGGCCGGAATCCCCTTGCCGGAGACATCGCCAAGTGAGAAGAATACACGCTTTTCACTGAGCCGTACAATATCGAAAAAATCTCCACCCACTTCCCTGGCCGGAGAGTTGAATCCGAATATTTCACAGCTTTTAAGACGCTCGCCCGAATGCGGGAGGAATCCCTGCTGGATAGTCCGGGCCACTCTTATTTCTTCCTCGATCTCGGCCAATTTCTGTTCCTGTTCATGAAGCCGTGCATTTTCGATGACCTGAGCCACCTGCGAGCCGACAATTCCCAAAAATCGCCTGTCATCATTATTAAATCCTTCGGGGTCCTTTTTATTAAATAGAATAAGAGAACCAATCATGCCTTTTCTGGATAAAAGCGGCGCCGACAGGATCGAATTGATCCCGTGCCGCGTAAGATCCATATCTTTAAAATTTTCTTCGGAGCCGGGATCATTGCTGATGAAGATAGATTTTGTCTTTATCATCCATCCGGTCAGACTCTCATTGATATGAAACGGTATTTGATCGGTATCGGGTGAATATTCACGCATGAAGGTCTTGAATTTTTCCGCCTCATCAATTGTGCCTTCGAGCAGGAATATCGCTCCCTGAGAGGAATTGGTCCATTTAAGGCAGCGATCGACAATTGTCTTGGTTATATCCTCGACTGACATGAGCGCATTAATCGTTCCGGCTATTTGATTTAAGGCAACCAGTTCATCGAGGGCCTTTTTCAGCTTCTCCGATTCGGGATTTAATTTATTTGTCATATTCGACCCGGTGAATTATATTTGAATATTCAAATTTAGGGAATTGTTTTCGTTTGGGCAAGAGGCATTTTCCCTAACCTGCCGTTTTAAAAAGGATTTAAGGACGATGTTCGAATCCGGAAGCATATTCGGCAAATACAGGATCGATGAACTGCTCGGTTCCGGTTCGATGGGTGATGTTTACAAAGCCCTCGACACGGTCAACAACCGGGTTGTCGCTCTGAAACTCATGAATGAAGAATACGCTGAATCCCGGGAATATCAGGAGCGGTTCAATCATGAAGCCAGAGCGGCCGCCATGATCGATTCCCCCCATGTTGTCAGGGTTCTGGAAAACGGCCGGCATGAAAAAATACAGTACATTGCCATGGAGTATGTTTCCGGGGAGGATCTGCGCTCCTCATTTGAAAGTCTCGACTATGACAGTAAATTGAAAATCTCCCTCCAGGTCGGCCGGGGATTGGCCGCGGCCCATGAAAAGGGTCTGGTCCACCAGGATTTGAAACCGGAAAACATCAAGATCAGCGACAAAGGTAATGCCAAAATTCTCGATTTCGGACTGGCCAAAGAAATCAAAGCAGATACGGTTGATCAGTACGGTGATGTCGAGGGGACATTGTACTATATTTCCCCCGAACAGCTTTCGGCGGAAACGATCACTCAGTCGGCCGATCTGTTCAGCTTCGGCGTCATTTTGTTCGAACTTTTTACCGGACGGCGCCCTTTCGAGGGGCATTATTCCGCGGCAGTCGTTTATTCTATCCTGCACGAGGACCCGGAACTGCCGTCGGATGTGAACAGTGAGTTGCCCGCCTGGCTCGACGATATTATCATCAAACTTCTCTCGAAAAGACCTGAGAACAGATTTGCGAGTATTCAGAAAGTCATCGATCAGATCGAAAAGTACATGAGCGGCGAGGCACAGCTCGACCTGATAAGAAAACCGAAATTGCGGCAGACGGTCACTATTATTGATTTGAAAAATTCGCATAAACAATCTTTTTGCGCGGGAACTGCTCCTGCACATAATGGCCGATCGCCTGTATTAAATGGGTCTTGCCCAGCCCGGTCCCGCCGTAAATAAAAAGCGGATTATACGGTGTCGT
>QNAH01000103.1 GCA_003641425.1 Candidatus Zixiibacteriota bacterium | reverse complement strand
TCGGAGATGCGTGAGATGGTCCACCCCTCGGTGCTGTGCGCCATGGCGATTTCGGGCGCCAGTTCGGAGCAGACATTAAGGGCCTTGACCGGGCCGCCGTCATGCATCGCCTCGCTCAGCGCTTTTTTTAGCGAGAACGAGAACGATTCGATCTCTTTCTCGGCCGCTTTTTGCAGGATGGTCAGATCGGCATATTCGCCCGATTCAAGTTTTTTCGCGAATTTTTCCCGGTCGGTTTCTTTGGATGCTTTCTTGTCACTGCCGCACGAAACTAACACCAGATCAAAGACAATACAGGCGGCAATAAATATGACGGTGATTTTTCTCATGGTTGCCCTCCGATAGCTAAAATTCCGGCACCGATACGAAACCGGCACGGCCGATAATTTATTCCGTTGTTGAGACAATCAGGTCGATTTCCTCGCCCACCTCAAGTTCGGTAGCCTCCTCGACCGACTGCTCCATAACCGTCTCCGGCAGATAATTTTCGTCGCGGACATGTTTAACCAGCCCGACTCTGAGTCCAAGCTCATCGAGAATGGTAACCGCCTCTTCGAGCTGTCGCCCGAGCAGGTTGGGCATGAAGACGATCCCGGAAAGCCGCCCGCGGTTGACCATCAGGTTGACAGGCGACCCGAGCGGGATCTCGGTTCCGGTGGCGGGGTACGAAAAGACGACCACGCGTTCGGGGAGCGAGTCTGAGAAGGTCCAGGCGACATCACCGAGAATCAGGTTGGCGGCCTCGATATTAAGTTTTGCCTGCCTCACCGAGAACCCGGCCAATTGCGGCACCTTAACAAATTTCTGTCCGATTGATGTTACCACTTTGATTATGCGGCCCGATTTGACCATGATCCCGGATTTCGGATACTGCGAGAGGACGGTTCCCGGCGGTTTATCGGGATGGTATTCTTCGGAGGTCACCTCGAGACCGAGATCGACCATTTTTAGCAGTTCGACGGCGTCTTCTTTCTGGTAACCGATGATATCGGGCAATTCGAATTCGGAACCGTGGCGGGTGACCAGAGGCATGACGATATCATCAAAGAAGAAAAACAGGATCAGCAGAGCTATCAGCGGATAGACGGCAAAATGAACGATACGTCTCCGCCAGCTTCCGGCCGGAAGCCGGGCTGCATATTTTGATTTAAAATCGTTCTTTTCTTTTTTCTCAGAATCGGTCATATACTATGTTACAATTTTTTTGATAAAAGTTCATCAATTATTTTTTGGGCGCGCGATTTTTGATTTTGCGCTTCAGACGGGCGGCAAAAGAGCCCGAAAGATTGGGAATATTGGGATAAGTTTTAAGGAAACCTCTTTCAGAAACAACTTCATCGTTGAAATACTGTCCGGCCGATTCCAGGGTGAAACTCTTGTTGCGAATCAGGAACTCTTCAATGACCTCGTCATTTTCCTTGCGGATAATAGTGCAGGTGGAATAAATAAGGATACCACCCGGCTTGACCAGTCGTGCGACCCGATCAAGCATCGTTGACTGCACTTTAAAAAGTTTATCGACATTATCCTGAGTTTTTGACCAGCGAAGATCGGAATGTTTCCCGGCATTGCCCCATCCGGAGCAGGGAGCATCGAGAATGACGCGGTCAAACGGGCCGCCTTTGAAATCCAGGTTGTCCGCCAGAACCGGGTTGACGATACGGACGCCCATCCGGCGGCAGTTTTCCATCAGCAGTTCCAGCCTGGGGCGGGATTTATCGACAGCGGTGATCATCCCCCGATTATGCATCCGCGCCGCTGAATGGGTCGTTTTACCGCCCGGCGCGGCGGCGGCATCAAGCACACTCATACCCATCTTGGGATTCATCAGTCTTACCGCCATACCGGCCGACTCGTCCTGAATATAAATTTTCCCGCCTTTAACCAGTTCTTCTTCGAGAGGGAAACCGCCCGCCTCGAGATGAAAGAACTCGGGCAGATATTTACCAATCGAATATTTTATCTCGGCCTTATCCAGAACCTTTTTTATATCCTCGACTTTTGCCTTGATAAGATTGGCGCGGAACGATATTCGCGGCGGTAAATTCATGTTCCTGAGCAGCGACTCGGCAGGAGCCTCACCGAATTCCATAACAGCGTAACGCACAAACCAGTCCGGGTAGGAGTAATAACTGCCAAGGTATGATACCGGATCTTCATTTTTATCGCGGAACTTGACCCTGTCGGGTTCCCTGATGGCGGCTCTCATGACAGCATTTACCAAACGGGCGCGCGGGGCATCGCAAAAATGATGCGCCAGATTGACCGATTCCGAAACAGCGGCCGCGGGCGGGATACGATCGGTAAAAAAGAGCTGGAAAAAACCGAGACGGAGAATATCGATCAGCCTCTGGGGCATTTTTTCCGACGGCTTGCTGAGATAAAAGCGCATATCATGGTCCAGCCGGCGCTTCATCTTCACAGTGCCGTTGACCAGCTGGCGGATAAAACGCAGATCGAGATCGGTAAAAGGGCGGTTCTCGGTCGCCATCTGGATGGCATCGGATGATGTAAACTGCCCGCTCTCGACCAGGCCCAATATTTCTATAACCGTGGCCCTGACCGGATCGAACTTTTTTTCTTTACCCGCCAATGTTAAAACTCCATCGGTGTCAACCGTACACCTTCCTCATCGATATACAGAAGTTCCTTGCGGTGACATTTCAATGCTTTTATACTTTCCTCATCGGCAATACCCGCCGCAATAATCACCTCGGACGGGCGAACATAGCCCCCGGTTCCGACCCCCAGTTCCATATAGATCTCAGCCAGACCGGGTTCGGTCTCGCTGTCTCGGATATAATCCAGAGCATAAACAGCGCTACGGATATCGACCGTCTTGGTTTCGGTTTTTCCCGCGCGTAAAATTTCGACCGAGTCCTTTACCAGAAGTTTCGTGATCATATCACGATAATTATCATTCGGCTCGACAAAAACCTGGTACACGGCTCGATTGAGGCGTCCCGAAAGCGATATTTTGTTATTCATCACCGGCCGGGTATCGAGGATATTGAATCCCTTGGGGAGTTCCTTGTTGAAGGCCTCGGCCATATCCAGATCAAGCGGCCGCTCGAGCTGCATATCGAAATACTCGGCCTCGGAAGAATAACCGAGCTGAAGCGGGGGGCCGAACGAGAGTTTCATATGTGGGTGAAAACCCTGCGAATATTCAATCGGCAGGCCGGCCCGGCGGATGGTACGTTCAAAGACGCGGCTGTTGTCGAGGTGGGATAGAAACCGCACCAGCCCTTTTCGTCCCCACCTGACCCGTATTTTGGTTTTAGTCGGGACCGATGTCGATCGCGCCGCCAGGCGTTTCCGTGAACGTCCAAACCCGAACATATCGTCATTGTCTTTTTCCTCAGGAATGACCACGGCCGTTTTTTTTGCAGGCTGGGCCAGAAGAGTCGAGGTCCGGTTTCGTTCCTTCATCAACTGTTCTGTCGATTGCCGCAACCGTATATGCGACCAGGGCAGTTCGGCGGAAAAAGACAGACCTTTGAGATAACTTTCGGGATCAATACTATTTTTACTAAATGCCTCTCTCCACAAATCGATACTGAATGTTTCGCCCCAGCCGTCGAAACGGGCGCCATCCTTGAAGGCGGTTTCAAAAACGTCGGCCAGTTCCCGTCCGCCGCGGCCGATTATACCCTCAAGAAAGGACAGTTCCGGGTCACGCAGTTTTATATTCACCAGTGGATGACTCGCCTTCTTTCGAATGTAGTCATTTTTCTTCCTGATCGAGGTCGGTGAGGCCTGCTCATCCCACTGAAAGGGTGTATGCGCCTTGGGCGAAAAGGGTGAGATGGTGACATTTATTATATTTTTGCCTTTGATCCGTTTGCCGATACTAACTGTTTCCCGGATCATCCCGACAATACCGTCGATATCTTCATCAGTCTCGGTCGGGAGACCGATCATAAAATACAGTTTGACCAGGTTCCACCCGTTTCGAAAGACCAGATCGATAGTATCATACAGGTCCTGATCTGTGATATTTTTTCTGATAACGGCGCGAAGTCTTTCGGTGCCGGCTTCCGGTGCAAAAGTCAGCCCGGTTTTGCGGGTCGATTTGATGGCATCGGCCAGCTCTTGCGAAAATGTTCCCGGTCGAAGTGACGGCAGTGACAAGGTCACTTTTTGCTCCTGAAGTTCGCGGGCCAGCTGTACGGTCATCGGGATAATATCGGGATGATCACTCGACGAGAGCGACATCAGCGAGATTTCATCATACCCGGTCTGTTTCACCTGGGCATGCACCTGGCTGATGATTTCCTCTTTTGACCTCGTCCGCACAGGTCTGTATATCGACGTGGCCTGGCAGAACCGGCATCCATGCGGGCAACCGCGCATGATCTCGACCGAAAGACGATCGTGCACCGTCTCGATAAAAGGAACAACCTGTCGCAGGGGGTAATATTCTCTTTTTACGGCGGTCACTTTACAACTCTCGATCTTCGCAGGCGCGAAACCGACCAGCGGCTTATGTGTCTGCGGATCGTAGAATTGGGGAACATAAACCGAGGGCACTTCCCTGACAGCCTGCTCCAGTCTTTTTATCCGCGGAAGATCTTTGCTGTCTTTAAGTACCTCGAGCAATTTGATCAGATTATCTTCGGCTTCACCAATGTAAAACAGGTCGATAAAAGGAGCGGTTGGTTCGGGGTTGTGGACAACGGGCCCACCGGCAATTACAAGCGGATGGTCATCGGGACGATCATCGGCGCGCAGTGGTATCCTCGCCAGATCGAGAATATTGAGCATATTGGTAAAGACCATCTCGTAGGCCGGCTTCAGGCCGACAACATCGAATTCAGCAAGCGGCCGGTGAGATTCAAGACTGAACATGGGGATATTCTCGCGCCGCATGACCTGTTCGGCATCACGGTCAGGTGCAAAAAAGCGTTCGCACAAGAAGCGGTCATCGGAGTTGATGATGTAATACAGGATTTGCAGGCCGAGATACGACATCCCAATATCGTACATATCGGGGTAACCATGGGCAATCGTGAAGCGATTTTCGGGCGACTTTACGATCTGGCCCAGTTCGCCGCCGGTATATCGCCCCGGCTTATTAACATAAGGGAAGAATTTTTTTTCCAACAGGTGCTGCATTTTCCAACTGCATAAAAAAATACCCGCCATGGAAAACGGCGGGATATTTTTAATCCTGGCCGATTTTCAATCAGCCATAAATTTCCGAATGGTTGCATTTGCAGACACCGACATTGACGGTCCGGAATCTCCAACCTTTTTCGGATCTTTCCGCCTTGGAGTACTTAACATATGATATCGGCTGTTCGCAGACCGGACAGGTTTCCACATGTTTTTTCTTCGAGGCTTTATCCGCGAAACTCTGTTTCTTGGCCATTTATCAGGATCTCCTCTATTTCTATCGTTTCGTTTTCAAGCTCGTATATTTCGTCTTTGACCGACAGCAAAAGCTCGGTCGATCCTCTTAATATACCTAATTCCGGCATATCCGCAAACTGATTTTCGGCATATTTTAAAAATCCTGCAGCCGCCCGGTAATCTTTATCGCGAAGCGCCTGAAGCGCCCGGTAATAGGCTTTGTCGGCATCACTCAGCACGGCAGTCTCCCGATTTCTCTTTTTCGATTTCTTTCAGCCTTCTGGCAAAAGGCGACACCTTATAGCCATACATCTTGAGATAATAAATCATCGCCCCGGCCAGGTGTAGAAACATCCTATCTTCTTTTGCCGCAGCGGATTTCAGGATATCATCGAGTATTTGAAGAAGGTGTCTGCCTTCGTATTCCCCCGATTCCAGCAATTTTGCCTCGCGGCCTAAATAATCGGTAAATCGGGCAAGAAGGTTGTCGTCGGACACCTTCGGCTTCATTTTCAGGATTAGTTTACGCCTGGGAATAACACCCTTTTCCCGCCAACTATCGATCTGGTCGGAAAGTTTTCTCGATACCGGATCGCCCGGATCAAGCCCCGGTCGGATTTCGCTGAGCATATTGCCGATCGATTCGAGCGACGACAGGTCAAACTTCTTTGTCTCGACCATATTCCGGTTATTTGCAAACCAGTCGCCCAGGCGATTGCTGACAATACGGCCCTTCAATGAATCGCGCGCGATTTCATCGAGCAAATCGACGCTTTTAAGGGTTGTCATCCGACCCTGCTCGGTTTCGACCACGCGGGTCAGAAAATTCTCAAGGATCGATTCCAGCTTTCTGAGTGTTTTCAGACGGCTCAATTATCTTCCTCGACTGAATTGGGAGCCAGATCCGATTCGGTCAGGCGGGATCTTATATTCTGACTGATACTCTCGACTGTAGTTTTTTCTTTCGGTTTCCTTTTTTCCGTCTTCGCGGCGTCTTCCGTCTCTCTCGGCTTCGATCTGATCTCCAGGTACTCTTCCATCAATTGCGATACCCGGTCCACCATCGCCTGCAGATGGTCGGTCGGCTGTTCTTTTTTTCCCGAGGTATTGACCAGGCCGGCAAGTTTGAGAGCGGCCAGCTTGCGCAGAGTATCCATCCGCGAAAGCGGCGCCACCTGGACGATCTCCTCGATTGTCCGGTTACCATCGACCAGTGAAAGCAGGTTCCATTCCTCGGTATTGAGAGAGATGCTTGATTTTCTTTCGGTCGGAGTCGCCGAAATGGCCAGCACCGAATTGAAATCGGGCAGAGCTTCCTTGATACGGTTAAGCTCATCGATACGCCGGTATCCTTCGAGAATGGCATTTTCCACCGAGATATTGACGGTGATCTCTTCTTCAGTCGGATACTGGTTTTCATAAAATTTGAAGGGGCCGGTCTCCCATGACAGGAGTGAATAGATCAATTCCTCGACCTGATTACAAACAACCTTTTCAAGATCAGCCCGGTCGATATATGCTTTCTCCATCAGAATCTGCCCGAGTCTTTTGGATGAGGATTCACGGGCCTGGGTATTGACGGCGTCGTCGAGCTGTTCGGCGGTCATACGTCAGCGGTCCTTGAGAAGCTGGCCGAGATGGAATGTCTGGCGGGGTCCGTAGCCATAGATAATCCTTCCCGCCTTAAAATAAACCATCACGATATCATCGTCTTTTTGAATCCCGAGGGTGCCGGTTTTACGGCTGTTGGCTATCAGTTGAAATATCTCGGGCAAGGTAAAACGACCAATATTTCCCTGCAACGCCTGCTCCATCAATGCTCCGATTACTTAAAAGGTTTGAGCATAGAATATACACGCAATAGATGTTTTGTCAATTAATGTTTTGGGGAAATTTTAATGAATAAATAAGCGCTGGATTACTGACATGGTATTATAGAATTTGTTTATTGAGCAGTCCGATGTACTTGAACGTTTATTAACAGTAGCCATGTATGCTGAATGAAATTTTATTTCAAGATCGAGGCATACTTTTTTTATAAATAAAATGAAGATTTATAAATTTTCGCTATGCCGCCTTTCAGATTGATTTTTGCCAAAATTATGAAATAATACATCAGATGGATAATTCTTATATGTATTGAAAAATAAACGAGTTATGAGACACCGTTCATTTTTTTGTTGTCGAAATAAAATATCGCGTTATAATATGTTATTATGGTTTACTTCAGCCAGTAAAATTGCATATCAAAAATAAAGAATAAACTAAATATTTCAACTGGACCCCATTTATATTTGGAGGTGATAATTCTTTAGAAATTCATTTATCTCTGTGAATCCACTAACCACTATTACCAGGGAAAATTGCAATTAGCTGTTCAAATCAAGCCTTCTTCCAAATTGCAATTGCCCCGGCAAACCATCACTGGAGGAAAAATGAGAAAAATATTTATCGCCATTGTCCTCATCACGCTTCTCTCCGGCGTGCTTGCGGTCGCAGAAGATTTTCTTCAGGTAGACAAAACAAAATATACGAATCTTCCGGGCTTTCTGGGCTACAAGTCCAATGAATTTATCGTCGTCCTGAAAGATAATGTCGCGGTCGATCATGCCAGCGACATGGCTTATCAGGTGGCCCTGAATCATATGCCTGAATTTGCCGGTCTGGCCCGTCAGTTCGGCGTTAAAAAGCTCCGCCCGCAGTTTATCGGTTCGGACCGCAATGCCCGGGCGGCCACCCCGGCCGGAAGGGCCATGGCACGGCATTACAAGGTCCAGATTTCGCAGGGCGATATCGACGATGCGGTCACGGCGTATTCAAAGCTTCCATCTGTCGAAAGAGTCGAAAAAATCGGTATCCATACCCTTTATGCGACGCCGAATGATACATACTATGACGATCCTCCGCCGGAGTATCCACACGATCAATGGCATTACTGGGATACCTACGGCATTAGCGCGAATACGGCCTGGGACAGCGAAGCAGGCGATCAGACTGTCCTTGTGGGCGATCTCGATATCGGAACCAAGTACGACCATGGCGATCTCGGCGGAAGTAACCCGCCCGGTCCCAACGATGCCGGCACCAACGGCAATATATGGGTCAATACCAACGAGGTTCCCGGCAATGGTGTCGATGACGACGGCAACGGCTATGTCGATGATATCATAGGCTGGGATTTTGTCGATCGCACCGATTGGTACTCATACCCATGTATCGACAATGACTGCGGCGGCGCGGACAATGATCCGTCGGACGGCGACGGTCACGGCACGCACACAGCCGGGACGATTGCGG
>QNAH01000102.1 GCA_003641425.1 Candidatus Zixiibacteriota bacterium | reverse complement strand
TTGAAGTCATCTGGAGAAAATCGTCATGACTGAAAGCAAATTCACATTCAAAAGCTGGTTTTCGTTTGTTCCCAGAAAGTGGCCGGGAATCGTTACACTCACTTTGCTTTTAATCGTGGCGTTTTCTCTGGGGGCGGTCATATTCGACGGCAGTGGTAAAGAAATCGCTATTACCGCGATTGACGATGATCATAAGCATGATACTGAGAAATCGTCGACCATCTGGACCTGCTCCATGCATCCCCAGATACAGCTTCCCAAGCCGGGCAAATGCCCGCTCTGTTTCATGGACCTGATCCCGCTGGAAACCGGGGGTGACGATGCCGGGGATTCGCGCCGACTCGAGATGTCACCGGCCGCGGTAAGGCTGGCCTCGATACAGACATCACCGGTAATTCGCGGATCGGCGGCTACGGAGATCAGGATGACGGGGCGAATAACTTACGATGAAACGGCTCTTGCGAAAATTACATCCTGGATTCCGGGGCGCCTTGAAAAACTGTATGTCGATTTCACCGGACAGAAAGTAACAAAAGGCGATCCACTGTTTGAAATATACTCGCCTCAATTGCTCAGCGCTCAGGCGGAATTGTTGCAGGCGGTCAAAACTCTGGATAAAATAATCGACAACGGTTCGAGTCTTCGCTCCACGGCCGAGGTAATAGTCGACGCGGCCCGTGAAAAACTAAGTCTCTATGGCCTGACCGAGGCTCAGATAAAGACACTTGAAGATAAGGGAGAAACATCCGACCGAATCACCGTCCACGCGCCGATCGGCGGGGTGGTTATCGCGATGGAAGCGAGAACCGGTATGTATGTCGAAACCGGGTCCGTGCTTTACAGTATCGCCGGGCTGTCTAAAGTCTGGATTAATTTTGATGCGTACGAAAGCGATCTGCCGTGGCTGTCCGAAGGACAGGAAATAGAGTTTAACTCCCGGGCTTTACCGGGTCGGACTTTCAGGAGCAAAATTGATTTCATCGATCCGGTTCTTAACGAGGCGACACGTACGGCAACTGTGCGCGCTTCGATAGACAACACCGATCATCAACTCAAGCCGGATATGTTTGTCAGTGGAACGGCGTATGCGTCGGCGTATAATGCCGGTAATGATAATTTGCTGATCCCTGCAACGGCGCCGCTTCTGACCGGAACGCGGGCGGTTGTCTATGTCCGCCTTCCGGATGATGATCGCATAATATTCGAGGGACGAGAAGTGCAACTGGGGGTCAGAACAGGACAATATTATACTGTTATAGACGGTCTTGATGAAGGCGAATTGGTCGTGACCAACGGGGCTTTCAGGATCGACAGCGAACTTCAGCTTCAGGCCAAACCAAGCATGATGAATCCCACCGGTGAACGTCAGATGACAGGGCATGAACATCATCAAATAAACGGAAAAAACGGGGCATTTCCGAGCCATGAAGAGTCTTCACGGGAAAAACCGTCTTCTTTAAATATAGACAAAAAAGCTCTGAACAGTCTGACGCCTTTATACCAGACTTATTTTGAGATCCAGATGGCGCTTGCCAATGACAGCCAAAAAGAAGCTGCTGATGCCTATCGTAATTTGAATGAGAATATCGATGCAATCGATATGTCATTTTTTGAAGGTAAAGCTCATCAAAGATGGATGGATTACAGCCGTTTATTATTGAAGCATATCAAGGATGGTGCCGGGGCCAAAGGCATTGAAGAATCCCGGGATGCTTTTTCCCATCTTTCAAATACCATGATCGAGATGCAGAAGGAATTCGGCCATGCGGAAGATCGTGATTATTTTCTAACATACTGTCCGATGACCCGGGATAACTCCGGGGCATACTGGCTTCAGACAGTCGATACCGTTTACAATTCATTCTACGGAGCATCCATGCTTCGTTGCGGCGAGATTCGGGGGACCCTCAAAGCGGCGATGATCACCCGGGAATAATCATGTCCTTAACACCGTTCGATAAAAGGCAGGACAGGTTATCCCTGTTAGATAAGTACATCAATTTCTGCCTCAATAATAAATTGATTATATTTTTGCTGGTTGTGACCATCATTGCCTGGGGAATTATGGTCGCTCCTTTTGACTGGAAAATCGATTTTCTGCCGAGGAATCCGGTTCCTGTCGATGCTATCCCCGATATCGGGGAAAATCAACAGATTGTCTTTACCGAATGGCCGGGGAGATCGCCGCAGGATATCGAGGACCAGATATCATATCCATTGACATCGTCGCTACTGGGTATTCCCGGAGTCAAATCAATAAGGAGTTATTCGTATTTCGGATTTTCAACCGTCTACGTCATTTTCGATGAGAATGTAGAATTCTACTGGTCGCGCTCCCGGCTGTTGGAAAAGCTGAATTCCCTCCCGAGTAATCTATTGCCGGAAGGCGCCCAGCCTATTCTTGGCCCGGATGCTACGGCGCTCGGTCAGATATTCTGGTATACACTGGAGGGCCGTGACGAGTCGGGCCAACCAACCGGTGGCTGGGATCTGCATGAACTTCGGTCGATCCAGGACTGGACGGTTAAATATGCATTGCAGTCGGCGAAAGGGGTCGCTGAAGTAGCTTCGATCGGGGGATTTGAAAAGGAATACCAGATCGATGTCGATCCCGATGCCATGCGCGCTTACGGTGTTGGATTGCAGGAAGTTTTCGAGGCTGTCAAAAGATCCAATGTCGATGTCGGCGCAAGAACGCTTGAAATAAACAAGGTCGAATATGTTATCCGGGGTATCGGAACTATCGCGGAAATATCGGATATTGAAAACAGTGCGATCAAGCAACGCAATAATGTCCCCGTTCGCATTAAAGATATCGCAACCGTCACACTGGGTCCAGCCATGAGAAGAGGTGTGCTGGACAAGGGAGGGGCCGAAGTTGTCGGGGGCGTGGTCGTGGTCAGGTATGGGGAAAATCCGCTGTCAACCATCAACAATGTTAAGACTAAAATAGAAGAAATTGCTCCCGGATTGCCGAAAAAGACTCTGTCCGACGGAACGGTCTCACAGGTAACAATAGTTCCATTCTATGATCGTACCGGGCTGATATATGAAACACTCGGCACCCTGAACACCGCCCTGGTCGATGAGATTCTGGTGACCGTTATAATCGTCATCCTTATGCTGATGCATCTACGGAGTTCCCTGCTTATTTCCGGGATGCTTCCGTTGACGGTGCTGGCCGTTTTTATCGGGATGAAACTGTTCGGAGTCGATGCCAACGTGGTGGCCTTATCGGGAATAGTCATTGCAATCGGTACGATTGTCGATATGGGTGTGGTCATCATCGAAAATGTAGTACGAAAACTGGATAATGCACCTCCACAGGCTGACAGGAGTACGGTCGTATTCAATGCCGTATCGGAGGTCGGGGGGGCGGTGATGACTTCGATCGCAACTACGGTGGTCTCTTTTCTGCCGGTTTTCACCATGATGGGGCCCGAGGGTAAGCTTTTCAAGCCGCTGGCTTATACCAAGACATTTGCCCTGCTCGCTTCGGTTATAATTGCCCTGACGATTCTTCCGCCGCTGGCACATCAGTTTCTTGCAAAGAAAAAAGATATGGAGGGAGCGCGATTTCTTTGTGCTGTCGGACTGTTTTTGACCGGGGTTGCGGCGTTGATATGGTCGTTTACATGGACCGGTATTATAATCATCATTATTGCCCTGTATCTGTTTTTCAGAAAAAATATACCTGAAAATTATCGAAATAAAATCGGACCGGCATTTAACTATATATTTATAATCATCGCCGCGGGACTTCTGGCCGGACATTGGGCTCCGCTGGGTGTCAAAGGCGGTTTTATTCTCAATTTAGTTTTCATCATCATACTTCTTGGCGTCATTTTGTCATTATTCTATTTACTATATAGAAACTATGAGCGAATGCTCCGCTGGGCGCTGGGAAACAAAAAGAAGTTTCTTATCACACCTGTGGTTCTGGTATTTTTCGGATTGTCGATCTGGCTGGGATTCGATCGAATTTTTGGTTTTATGCCCGACTGGATACGATCGACCCGAATTTACACTTCGATTAGTCATTCCTTGCCGGGCTTGGGCAAGGAATTCATGCCCGATCTCGATGAAGGTTCCTATCTTTACATGCCGACCACCATGCCGCACGCCTCGATCGGGGAGGTCAAGGATATCCTGCAATTGCAGGATCGTGCCTTCAGCAATATTCCCGAGATCGAATCGGTGGTGGGAAAATTGGGGCGCGTGGACAGTCCTCTCGATCCCGCCCCAATTTCCATGATCGAAACAGTTATTAATTATAAATCGGAATACAAAACAGATAAGAACGGACGTGTTCTGAAATTCAAATATGATAATGATGCTGATGAATTTATCAGGGATGAATATGATGAGCTTATTCCGGATAATGACGGTGAACCATACCGTCAATGGCGCGATCAAATCGAATCGCCCGATGATATCTGGGATGAGATTGTCAGGGCGGGCAGGCTGACAGGGACGACATCGGCACCGAAACTTCAGCCGATCGCCGCCCGAATCGTCATGCTTCAGTCCGGTATGCGGGCACCCATGGGTGTCAAAATAAAGGGACCCGACCTGGAGACAATAGAAAAGGCGGGGCAGGATATCGAGCGCCTGTTAAAGCAGGTACCTTCGGTGGAACCGGCTACGGTGATTTCGGATCGCATAGTGGGTAAACCGTACCTTGAAATACAGATCGACCGCGAAGTTATCGCCCGCTATGGCATGTCGATCGGGAGCGTACAGGATGTTATCGAGGTGGCTATCGGCGGCAAACCAATAACGACCACAATAGAGGGGCGCGAGCGTTATTCGGTGAGGGTTCGCTATCCGCGAGAACTGCGCAACAGCATCGAGACTCTGGGAAAAATTCTGGTATCATCACCAACCGGAGTCCAGATACCGCTGGTGGAGCTGGCGGAAATAAAATTCGTTCGCGGGCCGATGGTCATCAAATCGGAAGATACCTTTCTTATCGGGTATGTCATTTTTGACAAAAAATCCGGATATGCCGAAGTTGAAGTGGTCGAACAGGCGAATAAATATCTTCAGGATAAAATAGTCTCCGGTGAACTCGAAATTCCCGCCGGCGTCAGCTTTACATTTGCCGGAAGTTATGAGAATCAGGTGCGCTCCGAGAAAAAGCTTCGCGTTATCCTGCCGCTGGCCCTGATCATTATATTTCTCATCCTGTATTTTCAATTTCGTTCCGCATCCACCTCAATGCTGGTTTTTTCCGGTATTTTTGTGGCCTGGTCAGGCGGATTTATAATGCTCTGGCTGTACGGTCAGAGCTGGTTCATGAATATAGATCTGTTTGGTATGGATTTTCGCAGTCTCTTCCAGGTCCGGGAGTATAATCTTTCGGTTGCAGTATGGGTAGGTTTTCTGGCATTATTCGGTATCGCCAGTGACGATGGCGTAATCATATCGACTTATTTGAAACAGGTTTTTGCACGGAAAAAACCTTCGACAGTCAATGAGATCAGGGAAGCCGTTGTCCTGGCGGGGAAGAGGCGTATCCGTCCGGCCCTGATGACCTCGGCAACGACAATTCTGGCACTGCTTCCGGTTCTTACCTCGACCGGCAAGGGTTCTGATATTATGGTGCCGATGGCGATCCCTTCGGTGGGCGGCATGACCGTGGTTTTGATCACGGTCTTCATGGTACCGGTATTATACAGCTGGATAGCCGAGCGACGGGTAAGGGAATAGACTGATTTCAGTTTTTTACCGGATCGAATTCTGATGTCTACCGACTACCGTCCAATTCCTTAATGACATCTACCGTAGTATCCTGATCGCTGTAATTAATTTCGAAACCGAGTTTCTTGAAGACTGATATCATGGGGCGGTTATCGGTCGTCGTCTGGGCGGTGATTTTTTTCAGATTCCATTTCCCGGCAACCTCGATGCAATATTCGGTCAGCATCCTGCCCAGTTCTCTTTTCTGCCAGGCATCGATTATCAAAATGGCGTATTCCACCGTTTCGTGGTCCGGGTCCGCGATCATCCTTCCGACGCCGACGAGTTTTCGTTTTCCTTTTTCCCGGACCTCAGCCACAATGGCAATTTCGCGATCGTAATCGATATAGCAATAACGTGTGGCCACCTCATGCGATGCCCACTGGAAGAAATACCGAAACCGGGAGTAAATCGTTTCTTTGGAGCAACTTCCCAGCATATCCATCCAGAGCGGTTCGTCCTCGGGTTTAATGGGCCGCAGGGTCACTTCGCTTCCGTCCGGGAGAATGATTTCTTTTGTGTATTTCTCAGGGTACGGGCGCAGAACAAGGTGAGAGTATTGTTCGGTCTTTCGGCCGACAAGTTCTTTGTCTATAATGACACGCGCATCGAGCGCCGTAACGTCATCGGGAGTAACCAGCAGCGGATTTATATCAAGTTCTTTGATCTCCGGATAATCGGCCGCTAAATACGACAACCTGACCAGGACTTCTATCAGCCTGTCCAGATTGGCTGCGGGTATACCCCGGTAACCCTGAAGCAACGGCCATATCTTCAGCGACTCGAGCATCCGACGTGCCAGCCGTTCATTAAGAGGAGGAAAACCAAGAGCCCGGTCTCCCAGCAGTTCGGCGCTGACACCGCCCATACCGACCAGCATGACAGTGCCGAATACCGGATCGGCCTTGATTCCGGCGATCAGTTCATTGCCATATTTAGAATCGATCATGGGCTGGACGGTCACGCCGGCGATCCGGGCGTCGGGTTCTTTTTCTCCGACTGCCGTCATTATTTTCTGGTAGGCGGAGCGGATCATATCATCATTTTCGAGATTGACGGCGACACCGCCGGAATCCGATTTGTGTGTTATATCGGGAGAGTTGATTTTTAGAACGACCGGATAGCCCAGTTTATCGGCGATTGCGATTGCTTCATCCGCTGTCGTCGCCGGAACCGGTTTTGCCGTTTTGATACCGTAGGTTTCCAGAAGCGCTTTCGATGACTCTTCCGAAAGGATACTGCCTTTACTGAATTCAGTCGCAATATATGTTTCCCTGTTTTTTACCCGATCGAATTCGAATCTTACGGGGATTTCTCTCGGGGTTTCATAAAGGGCCTCGAGATTGCGGGCATAGGCGACCAGAGTCATAAACGCCCGTACGGCCTGCTCCGGTGTTTTATAAGCGGGAACACCTTTGTCAATGAGTATCCTGATACCCTCGTTCATGCTCTGCCCGCCGACCCATGCGGCCAGAATCGGCTTTGGGGTCGTTTCAGCCAGTGTTCCTATTACTTTAGCGGATGCAGTCGGATTGGTCATCGCCTGCGGGGTTAAAATAACCAGCACGGCATCGACATCAGGATCATCGGCGACGATTTTAGCGGCTTTCTCCAGCCGTTTCGAGTTGGCGTCTCCGAGTACATCGACCGGATTCCCATGCGACCATGACGGGGGGAGACACTGATTGAGACCATTCATTGATTCATCAGTTAATTGCGCCAGGCTTCCTCGCAAGGATATCAGGGCATCGGTGGCCATTACTCCCGGCCCGCCGGCATTGGTAATGATACCCAGGCGCGGTCCGCGCGGGACCTTTTTGCGGCCGATCAAACCGGCGCAGTCGAATATTTCACCGATATCATATACACGGGCCACACCCACTCTCTGAAAAGCGGCGTCGTAAACATTGTCTTCGGAGGCCATGGCGCCGGTATGCGACGCGGCGACTTTGGCCGATTCCGGAAAGCGTCCCGCTTTGTATGCCAGAATGGGTTTTGATCGGGCAAAAGCGCGGGCCGCCGTCATAAATCGTCTGGCCTCGCTGATAGATTCGATATATAGAATTATCGATTCGGTATTTTCATCCTCGCCAAAATAGTCGATCAGGTCGCCGAAATTGACATCAATACTGTTACCAATGGATACAAAATGCGAAAAGCCGATTTTCTCTTCAAGGGCCCAGTCAAGAACCGATGTGCACAGCGCGCCCGATTGAGATATAAAGGCGATATGTCCGGCTTTAGGGGTCCCGCTGGCAAAGCTTACGTTCAGTTTCAAACCCGGGACAATTATGCCCAGGCAATTCGGCCCGATAATCCGCATCCCGTCAAAACGGGAAGCTTCGGCTTTGATCTGGTCTTCAAGCGCCGCGCCGGCGTCGCCGGTTTCCCTGAATCCGGCTGATATTATAATTATACCGAGGATTCCGGCATTGCCGCATTCCCGAATTATCCCCGGGACTTTTTCGGCCGGGGTGCAGATTACCGCCAGGTCAGGGGTTCGCGGCAGACTTTTTACATCCGGGTAACATTGAATACCCAGGACAGCTTCGCTGTCCGGATTGACCGGGTAAACGACACCCCGAAAACCGCTTCCCACCAGGTTACTGAGGACTTTACCTCCGACACTGTTGGGATTAATCGTAACCCCGATTAATGCTATTCTCCGGGGATTAAATATCTTATCCAGCTTATGAACGGCCATTTTATTTCTCTTTCAATCCTTTGTCACCAACACAAAATATTATCATTTATCATGAAGCGAATTATATACAAAATCCAAAAACAAACAAGCGGGATTTTAAAGGACTCACTGGAAAAAGGAGTTGATATAAAATTCGTAGCTGATCGCCTTAAGAATCTTGATATAAAGAAAACCAAACTGGAAGAGGAATTGCACAATGTTATAAAGC
>QNAH01000101.1 GCA_003641425.1 Candidatus Zixiibacteriota bacterium | reverse complement strand
TTGTTTCCTCGTCTTCTTCTTCCTCTTCCTCGATCTCGATATCCTCATCCATGTGGATGAATAACTGCAGATGGTCCTTGAGAATCTTGGCTCCGAAAGAAAGAGCGTCCTCAGGTGTGATCGAACCATCGGTGGTAATTTCGAGGATAAGGCGATCGTAATCGGTGCGCTGTCCAACGCGGGTGTTTTCAATTTCATAGTTGACTTTTTCGACAGGCGAGAACAGGGAATCGACAAAAACGGTTCCCACCGGAGCATCGGCCCTCTTGTTCATCTCGGCCACGACATAGCTGCGGCCGGAGTCGATATCAAGTTCCATGGTGAATTCGCGATCGGCAACGAGTTCGAGAATATGCAGGTCCGGGTTAAGTATTTCGACTTCCGGATCGACATTGAACATACCGGCATTGATCTTGCCCTTTTTGCTGACTTTCAGGGTCAGCGTTTTCATTTCATCGGCATGCATCTGGACACGGATTTTTTTGACATTAAGGACGATATCCGTAACATCTTCGTACACATCCTCCAGGGTTGTGAATTCATGCAGGGCGCCCTCAATCCTTAAGGACACAACCGCCGCGCCCTGAATTGACGAGAGCAGCACCCGGCGAAGCGAATTGCCCAGAGTATTGCCGAAACCCCTTTCCAGAGGTTCAATAATAAACCTTGAGTAATTTTCGGTTGCCGAAGACTGATCTGACACAATCTCTTTCGGCATCTGTAGTGGTTTCCACTTCATTAATAAAGCCTCCCCGACTAGGCTGATAGGTTACTACTTCGAGTAGAGCTCGACGATTAACTGTTCATTAGCGGCGACCGGGATATTTTCCCGTGACGGAACTTCCAGCAGTTCCCCTTCAAGAGCCGCCTTGTTAAGGCGCAGCCAGGCCAATTCGTCGGTCTGCGCAAATTCTTTTATCGATGAATGAATGATATCAAGGTTTTTCGATTTATCACGAACCTTGATCAGGTCATTCGGTTTTACCTGAAATGACGGTATATCAACGATACGGCCGTTCACGGAGAAATGGCGGTGGCGAACAAGCTGCCGCGCCGCCTTACGGGATGGGGCGAAACCCAGCCTGTAGACGATATTATCCATGCGGCATTCCAGCATCTGCAACAGGTTTTCGCCGGTAACGCCGGTTTTTCCCGCGGCTTTGACAAAATAATTACGGAACTGATTCTCGAGGATCCCGTAGACCCTCCTGACTTTTTGCTTTTCCCGCAGCTGTTTTCCGTAGTCGGAAACCTTATAGCGCATTCTCTGTCCGTGCTGCCCCGGCGCATATGATCTTCTTTCGAACGCGCATTTATCCGTCACGCAGCGATGCCCCTTCAGAAAAAGCTTTTCGCCTTCGCGGCGGCATAACTTACAGTTTGCGTCACGATATCGAGCCATGATTCTCCTATAAATATCTCACATTCATTTCCAAGTTAAAACGATCAGACCCGGCGCCTTTTAGGCGGCCGACAGCCGTTATGCGGTATCGGCGTCACGTCTTTAAGAGCGGTAACCTCCAGGCCGGCCGCGGACAGCGAGCGAATCGCCGCTTCACGTCCGGAACCCGGGCCTTTGACCCAGACCTCGACCTTCCTGATACCCAGGTCCATCGCCTCGACAGCCGTTGCTTTGGCGGCCAGCTGGGCCGCGAACGGTGTCGATTTTTTCGAGCCTTTGAAGCCGACGGTGCCGGCTGAGGCCCATGATACGGTACGTCCGGTGGAATCGGTTATTGTCACCACAGTATTATTGAAGGTCGCCTTGATATGAGCGATTCCGGCGCTGTCGAACTTACCGATTTTCTTCTTGGTTTTAGCTTTCTTCTTCTGTTCAGCCACAGTATTACCTCATCTATTACCTGGGTGACGGTGCCCGTTTTTTACCGGCAACTGTTCTCTTGGGACCCTTGCGCGTTCTGGCATTTGTCTTGGTGCGCTGTCCGCGCAACGGCAATCCGCGACGGTGCCGCAGTCCGCGATAGCTGCCGATGTCGATCAGGCGTTTTATATTCATGTTGATTTCGCCTCGTAAGGCACCTTCAACCTTATATTCATTTTCGATCGCTTTACGGAGTTTGGCAACTTCCTCCTCAGAAAGTTTACGGACGCGGGTATCCGGATTTATGCCCGTTGTCTCAAGTATTTTCTTGGAAGATGTCCGGCCAATTCCGAAAATATAGGTCAAACCGATTTCAACTCGTTTGTCCTTGGGTAAATCTACTCCGGCAATTCGCGCCAAAATAACCTCCTAATCTTTAATCTTTCTTAGCCCTGTCTCTGCTTATGACTAGGGTTTTTGCTGCAGATTACGCGTAACACACCCTTGCGTCGGATAATCTTGCAGTGCTCGCATCTTTTCTTTATCGATGAGCGGACCTTCATAATAAACCACCTTCCAGGCAATCCCTAAATCATTTATATCTATATATGATTCTGCCGCGGTTCAAATCGTAAGGCGACAGTTCAAGCGTCACCCGATCGCCGGGAAGAATCTTAATAAAGTGCATTCGCATCTTGCCCGATATATGGGCCAGAACCACATGCCCGTTGTCCAGTTCGACCCTGAACATCGCATTAGGCAATGGTTCAAGAACCTTACCTTCCACCTGAATCGTGTCTTCTTTAGGCATTTACTCCCTATAATTTAGTTAAAATATCCAGACCGTTATCAGTCACGGCCACCGAATGCTCAAAATGAGCCGAATCGGATCCGTCCGCAGTGACTATGGTCCAACCGTCGGCCTTCTGGACAACCTGATAACCGCCGGCATTGACCATCGGCTCAATGGCTATAACCATCCCCTTCTTCAGGACGGGACCGGCTTCCTCCGGGCCGAAATGCGGCACTTGAGGATCTTCGTGCAGATTTTTGCCGATACCATGTCCGACCATATCTCTGACAACCGAAAAACCCTCATCCTCCACACATTTCTGAATGGCCGCCGAAACCTGACCCAGTTTATTTCCATCCTTGACATGGGAAAGGCCGACTTCTAAAGAACGTCTGGTAACCTCGATAAGTTTCCTTTTTTCCTCGGAAATCTGACCCACTGGAAAGGTCGCCGCCGAATCACCATAAAATCCATTGACAATGCATCCCAGATCGACGGAAACGATCTGTCCTTCGACAAGCATCCGGTTCCCCGGAATACCATGGACCACTTCCTCGTTGATCGAAATACAAGTCGTGGCCGGGAATCCACGATATCCCTTGAAGGCCGGCTTGGCCCCCCGGGACAGGATAAATTCTTCAGCCGCACGGTCGATTTCAGCGGTGGTGATACCCGGCTTTACTTTATCGCCGATCATTTCAAGAGTCTCCGCCACTATCTTTCCCGCCTTGCGCATGATTTCGATCTGTGCATCTGTCTTTAAAATTATCATTCTTACTTAAACTCTTGCGTCAATTTAAGCAAATCTGCAAAAATAGCCTCGATGCTGCGTTCCGCACCGACCTCGGTTAAAATCGACTCGTTGCGGTAAAACTCGACTATGGGTTCGGTCTGCTTCTTATAAACATCAAGCCTGTTTTTTACGACATCCTCTTCGTCATCGGGACGACGCAATAATTTGCTGCCGTCTTTATCGCAAATTCCTTCGACCTTCGGCATCTTGGCCGGATAGTTATAGCCGGCATTGCAGGTCGGGCAGTAAAAACGTCCCGAAAGACGCTTTATTACCTCCTCGTCGGAAACATCGAGAAGAATTGCCCGGTCGATGGATTTGTGGTTGCTGGCGAACATTTCTTTCAGGGCCTGTGCCTGGGGGACCGTCCGGGGGAATCCGTCAAGAATAAACCCGTTGTCCAGTTCGCCGTTTTTCAATTTATCTTCGATCATCCCAACAATAACATTATCCGGGACCAGATCGCCTGCTTCCATAAATTTCTGTGCTTTTTTGCCAAGCTCGGTACCGTTTTTCACATTTTCCCTCAAAACATCACCGGTCGACAGATGTAAAATATTCAGCTCGCGGCACACCTGCTTGGCCTGGGTCCCTTTACCGGACCCTGGAGGGCCCAAAAAGATAAAATTCACTAGTATGACCTCCCTCGAATTTTGCCTTTTTTCATAAATCCTTCATAATGGCGCATGAGCAAATGCGATTCGATTTGCTGTAGTGTATCCAAGGCCACACCGACTACGATAAGCAGTCCCGTGCCGCCGAAGAAGAAGTTGACGCCGGCGCGCGACATCAAGACCCACGGCAAAACCGCAATCGCGGCAAAAAATATTGCGCCCGGAAGTGTAATCCGTGTCAAAATTCTCTCTATGTGTTCGGCTGTCCTTTTACCCGGACGGATACCGGGGACAAAACCGCCGTTCTTGCGCATATTATCCGCAATGTCAATCGGATTGAAGACAATAGCGGTGTAAAAATAGGCGAAAAATATAATAATCAATGCATAGACTACCGAATAAACCAGATCACCCGGAGCCAGCCAGTCGGTAATGATATTCGAGATCCACTCGGCATTGGGAAACAACTGCTGTATGGTCGCCGGCAGGAACATGATCGACTGCGCGAAAATAATCGGAATAACACCGGCCGAGTTGACTGACAGCGGCAGGTGTGTGGTGGCGCCGCCGTAAACCTTGCGGCCGATAATACGCTTTGGATACTGGACCGGAACCTTTCTCTGAGCACGCGTCACCAGGATGACCGCGGCGATGACCGCCAGCATGAGAATAACCAGAATGACTTCGGTTACGATCGAACGGGTGCCCGCAAAAAGATACTGGATTTCTTCGATCACCGCATCCGGGAACCTGGCTACAATGCCGATAAAGATAATCAGCGATATGCCGTTACCGATCCCTCGTTCGGTGATCTGCTCACCCAGCCACATAATAAATATCGTTCCGCAGGTGAAGGTCAGCATGGTGATGCCTATAAACTGGGCGTAAGGCATATAAACCACCTGTCCGGTCGGCCCTTCAAGAGAATAAAGGAACTGTGCCGTCCCAAAAGCCTGCAGTGCAGAGATGAGCACTGTCAGGTATCGGGTGTACTGTGTAATCTTACGCCGGCCTTCTTCACCCTCTTTTTGCAGTCTCTGCAGATACGGGATGACCGCACCCAGGAGCTGGAGCATAATCGAGGCCGAAATGTATGGCATAATGCCCAGCGCAAAAATAGTCGCTTTTCTGAAGGCGCCCCCTGCAAACATATCCAGAAGGCCAAAGATGGTGTCACCCGAAAGCAGTTCCTGAAGCATCGAACCATCGACACCGGGAGTGGGGACATGCCCGCCAATCCGGTAGACGACGAGGATACCCAATGTGAACAGGATACGTTTTCTTAATTCCTCGACCTTGAATATTGACTGGAAAGTACCAAACACTATACCACCTCTGTTTTACCGCCGGCCTCTTTGATTTTCTCCGCAGCGGACTTCGAAAAAGCCGCCGCTTTGACATGCAATGCAGCTTCCAGCTTACCCATGCCCAGTATCTTGACAGGCTGACGCGTTGACTTGATGACCCCCAACTCCTTTAAGGTGTCAGGAGTTACTTCACCGGGTTGACATTTATTCAACGACGAAATATTGACTTCCTGATATTCTTCCCTGAACTGGTTGGTAAATCCACGCTTTGGGATTCTTCTCTGGATAGGCATCTGGCCGCCTTCCATCCAGGGTTTAATGTTGCCGCCGGAGCGGGATTTTTGCCCCTTATGGCCGCGCCCCGCGGTTTTTCCCCTGCCGCTGCCGGGGCCGCGTCCTACCCGGCGGCGCTTCCCGCGCGCTCCCGAGGCCGGTTTCAAACTCGATAAATCTAACGGTGTCATCACTCATCCACCTTTTCATATTCAACCAGATGATTGACCGCTTTGATCATGCCGCGGATCTGTGGTGTATCATTCAGCATCACAGTCCGGTGCAATTTCCCCAGGCCCAGGGCCTCAATGGTCCTTTTCTGCCTGACGTTGCGATCGATAGCACTACGCACCTGGGTAATCTTCAACTTAGCCATATTCAATAACCTCTATACCCGAAGGATTAACCCTCGATACGATATTTTTCCTGCTCTTCTTTCGACCGAAGACTCAACAGCCCGTTCATCGTGGCCTTGACAACGTTGTGCGGATTACGACTGCCGAGGGCTTTTGTCAGGATATCCTGAATGCCGGCCGATTCCATGACCGCACGCACCGGTCCTCCGGCGATTACACCGGTACCGGGTGAGGCCGGTTTCAATACCACTGTGGATGCACCGTACCTGCCAAGCACCATATGCGGAATTGTTCCCTCAGCCGTAATCGTCACCTTCACCATGGACTTGTGGGCCGCGTCGGTAGCCTTTCTTATGGCATCGGCGACTTCTTTAGCTTTGCCGGTTCCAATACCGACCCGCCCGTTTTTCCTGCCAACAGCAACCAAGGCAGTAAAACTAAAACGGCGCCCGCCCTTGACCACTTTAGCCACGCGATTGACGTTGATTACTTTTTCCTCGAAATCGAGGTTTTCCATTTCGGTTCTAGCCAAAAATCTACCTCTTCTAATATATTAAAAATCCAAACCTGCTTTTCTTGCTGCTTCCGCCAGCGCCTTGACCCGGCCGTGATACACATTGCCGTTGCGGTCGAAAGCGACAGCCTTGACACCCTTATCCTGGGCCACCCGTGCGATTTCCTCACCGACAATCTGAGCCCTCTCGGTCTTGGATTTTTCGGCCACTTTAGTGCGCACGTCTTTGGCTATGGTTGATGTCGAGACCAGGGTGACCATTTTCTCGTCATCGATAATCTGGGCATATATGTTTTTCAGCGTTTTGGAGACCGTCAGCCGCGGCCTTTCGGACGTTCCGAAAATCTTGCCCCGGACTCTGGCCTTTCTCTTTGCCTTTCTGGCTAATTTGTCTATTCTGCTCATTGACTACAATCCTTACTTACCGGCCGCTTTTCCTGCCTTACGACGGATCTTCTCGCCGACGTATCTGACGCCCTTACCCTTATATGGTTCCGGCGGCCGGAATGAACGAATTTGAGCCGCTGTCTGACCGACCAGTTGTTTGTCGGCTCCGGTAACAACAATTTTACTTTCCTTGGGAAAGACTTCCAGTTTTATTTCGTCGGGAGCCCGCAGGACAATCGGGTGAGAAAATCCCAGATTAAGTTCCAGCAGCTTACCCTTCATCTCGGCGCGATAGCCGACACCGATCATTTCCAGTTCTATTTTATATCCCTCGGAGACGCCGGTAACCATATTCTGGATCAAGGCGCGTGTCAGTCCATGCAGAGAGCGATGAAATTTCTGATCCGAGGGGCGTGTAACTATAACAGAATCTTCTTCCACCTTCACCTGGATTTCATCATGCAGTACCCGATTCAGTTTGCCGTTTGGTCCGGACACATCGATCTTCGAACCGTCCAGCTTAACCGTCACTCCTTTAGGTATCTTAACCGGCATTTTTCCTATCTTCGACATATCAAAAACTCCGCTTACCAGACATTGAAGAGAGCTTCGCCGCCCACGTTCTTTTTAACCGCCTCGCCGTCGGTCATAATTCCCCGCGAGGTCGAAATAATAGTAACACCGACCTGCGTCCGTCCAACGCGGCGCAGATCCTCAAGGTTGTAGTATCTTCTAAGGCCGGGGCGGGAAATTCTTTTCAATCCCTTGATAATGGGCTCATCCTCACGGCTATATTTAAGATACAGTCTCAATATTCCCTGCCGCTTGTCCGGAATCTCCAGGACATCCTTAATGAATTTTTCTTCTTTAAGAATCCTGGCCACCTCACGTTTGACGTTGGAGGCGGGAACGTTCACAGCCTTCATCTTGGCTTTGGATGCATTCCTGATTCTGGTAAGCAGATCAGCAATCGGATCGGTCATCGACATTATACCATATCTCCTGTCAATATCTTTACCAACTGGCTTTCACAACACCAGGAATTTCCCCGGCCAGAGCCATTTCTCTAAAGCAAATTCGGCACAGCCCAAATCTTCTCATGTACGCCCGGGGCCGCCCGCAGCGACGGCAGCGATTATATCGCCTGACCTTGAATTTAGGCTCGCGCTTTTGTTTTTCTACCAAACACTTCTTGGCCACAGTTACTCCTACTTTCTGAACGGCATGCCCAGCTCGGTCAGAAGCTGGCGGCATTCTTCATCTGTCTTAGCCGTCGTAGTTATCGATATATTCATCCCGCGAATCTTATCGATTTTATCATAATCTATTTCGGGAAAAATAATCTGCTCCCGAATGCCCAGGTTGAAATTGCCGCGACCATCGAACGATTTGGCCGATATGCCGCGAAAATCACGGATACGGGGAATGGCAACATTCATCAGGCGATCGAGAAATTCATACATCCGCTCACGGCGCAGGGTCACCATGACACCTATCCGGGCCCCCTGGCGAAGCTTAAAATTTGAGATCGACTTCCGCGCCTTGGTGAAAACAGGCTTCTGGCCGACAATCTTGGCCATATCCTCGGCGGCAGCGTCGAGCGATTTTGGATTAGCGATCGCCTCGCCCATACCAATGTTGACCGTTATTTTGGTCAGCTTGGGTACTTCCATGACGGAGGAGTAATTATTATCCTTCATCAACTTGGGCACTACACTTTCTATATATCTTTCTTTTAATCTAGCCATGTGCAATCACCTATGAAATCGCTTCACCGCACCTGCGGCAAATCCGTATTTTCTTTTTTGATCCATCGCTTTCCT
>QNAH01000100.1 GCA_003641425.1 Candidatus Zixiibacteriota bacterium | reverse complement strand
TAACGTTTTCCGTATTTGCCTGATATTCGGCACGGATACCTTCCTGGCGAATATCGGAATCCCAGACAAGTTCGGATTCGGCCGGCTTGTAGAAAGGGTTGTACATCTTACCGGCAGTCAGCATGAGTCCAGGGGCCGCTTTGGGTGAATACTCGACGCAGGCCTTGTCGATGAGCAGGCCTTTACTGGAAAAAGCATCGGTCAGGGTCTGATTGTTGGAAACCGGATCGGTCGATCCTGATGAGATACCGACCACCACTTTGGTTTCTTCGTTGACGGTGCCGATCAGGTCGATTCGGGCACGGATACGATGGCGGTTGCGGGTATCCTTGTCTTCCTGATCGATCATTTCGTGACGATAGCGGAAGTCTCCTTTGATTTTAAGGGATTCTGTCCAGTCCTTGGCAAGCAGTGAGCCGCCCAGTAGCATCATTATTGAAAATACAAATATATTTATCTTATTCACTTTATTTCCCTCTGATATTAAGTCGTCTGTTTTTTAAATTAGAAAAAAACTACGTTGACTATTTTCCTGTGTTTGTCACCTCCGTGTATAAGTTATTTTGAGTAACTGTTATTTAAATTAATTAATTTCCTTACCAATCCTTTTAAGAGCAAACTTTTTTACCTCTCCGGGCCGATATTTGGTTTCTGTTTTTATCGGTTACTTTTATATGGTATATCCGCCTAAAATCAAGCTTATTTTCCGGCCTCCATCTATCCGGGCAAAAAATTATAATTTATTAGAATAACCAATAGTTGATTTGATGAGCATAAAAAACTGCGGGATATTCGTCTGAGTTTTCTATTCTTCGGCGCAGGGAGGAAAGACCGCCTTGAAAATAGTTCCCTCGCCCTCGGAAGAGCGGAAGGTTATGGTACCATCATGTTCTTCAATGACTTTGTGTGCGACCAGAAGTCCCAAACCAGTTCCCTCGCGTCCCTTGGTCGAGAAGAAATCATCAAAAATGGTCTCGCCGATAATCCCCGGGATGCCGGCTCCGTTGTCCTCGATTTCAAAGACATAGCCGCATCGCTTATCGCACCAAGCACGGATCTCGATTTGATGCGAGTCTTTTCTCTCGGAAGCATCACCAACGCAGGCATCGATGGCATTGATTATCAGATTCGACAGAAGGCTGTGCAGCGCATCGGGATCAAACCTACCGACGGGGAGTTTATCGGGAATACTCAGGCGAAGGCCGACCCCCGCTTTTTTCGCGACACCTTGATAGAGTTCATATACATTCCGCACGATTGATACCGGATCAATCTGCTGAAAATTCATTTCTCTTTCTTTTGAGCAGTAGAGCAGATCTTTGACGATCTGCGATACTTTTTTAACATTCCGCTCAATCATATTCCAGCCCTGATTGACCATAGCATCATCTTTATCCTCCATACCGGTGTTGACGACAAAGATGCCGCCCTCGAGGCCCATTAGAATATTTTTGATACGATGCGCCATAAAGGCAATCGTTTTCCCCATATAGATTAGTTCGCGCTGAAGTCTTTTTACCTCGGTTATATCGGTCGCCATTTCCATAACAGAAACGACCTGTCCCTTTTCATCCAATATGGGCGATGAATAAACAATCAGGCGGGCTTCATCGCCATCAGGCTTAATAACCGTCTTTTCGATATTGTGAATTTTTCCATCTTTGAATGTCTTGACGACATGGCAATCATCGCAGACGGTATCACGATCATGGTATACCTGGTGGCACAATTTTCCGATGTTATTGCCAAAAACCTGCCGGAATAGTTTATTGGCGCGGGTGATCCGCATCTCAGGATCGAGGATGGAGATATAGCACGGGACGCGTTCGAAAAGCTCCATGTACTCTCGGCGACCGGCATCGAGCTGATCCTGGAGATCTTTTACCTGTGTGATATTGGTGGACATTTCCATCACACCGACAACTTTTCCCGTTTCGTCGGTTACCGGTGCGGTATAGACGATCATTCTCGCCATTTTGCCATCTTTGGTGACGACGGTTTCTTCGGTGTGATGAGTTTTACCATCGTCGAAAGTCTTAATTACGGGACAATTGGGACAGATATCTTCAATACCTTTATAGGCCTTATAGCAGAGTTCTCCCCGGCGATCGCCGAAATCGACACGAAACTGTTCATTGGTTCTGATAATCCGCATATCTTTGTCCTGGATGGTCAAATAGCACGGGACCTGCTGGAAGAATCGATCGACTCCGGGATATTCGAGGGCCACGCCGGTATTCCGAATGCGGTAGGCAGTGAAACCAAGAAGCAGTAAAATAACAAGAGTAATTACGGCAAAAAGAGCGGGGTGCAGGAAAATTGCGGCGGCAAGAAGGATAATCGAAAGAATCACGCCGGCGGCGGCTACCCGGATTTTAGATGATATCGTCCAGTTGTAAACCCTGATCAGATATCTTGAATCAATGGATCCGGGCATTTCATTCTCCGAGCAGTTTTTTTACCTGCCCCAGAAATTTATCCGGCACAATCGGTTTATCGACAAATGCGATCGGGCCACCGGGAGGATCGCTGTCAAAAAACTCACGGTGACCGGCGATACCGGAGACAACAATAACCGGGATATTTTTTGTGGTATCGCCAGACCTCAGGGCCTGGAAAAAGTTCAGGCCGCTTTTCCGGGGCATTAAAACATCAAGGGTAATGAGATCAGGTTGCATGTCAGTCAGCATGACAAGGGCTTCTTCGCCATTGGCGGCAATCATGGTTTCATAGCCAGCTTTTTCGAAGAGGACCTTTAGATATGTCTGCATATCAGCTTCGTCGTCTATGATAAGAATCTTTTTGGGCATCCTTCAAATCCCCCATAAAGTTTTCGACATTATCCGACTGAATTCTAAAGATTATTCATCTTCTTTTTCAAATACCTGACGGGCGTCCGGGTGATCGATTTTTTTCAGGACCGCTTTAATCCGATCATGCAGTTCCGGTTTTTCCATCAGGCTGATCAACCGGGCTATCAAGGCCGGGTGATCGATTGACGATAGTTGTTCTTCGACGCATCTGACAATATCCGGATTGGAGTATGACAGGGTTGCGGCCAGGTACTCGACGGCAATAACCGCAGGCTCTCCCCCGCATTTAGTTATCTGTCCCAGGGCGAGGATGGCATTGCGGCTGCCTTTAAATTTCCCCAGAGTTCTGGCCAGTTTTTCACCGCCGTATTTTTTCATCAGGGCGGCTATTTCCCGGGGGCTTTTCGGTTCGGAGCCGCTTCGGGGCGATTGCCTGACATCATCCAAATATGATTCATCGGCGAAATTTTCGATAGCGATCCGTCGCGCCGAGCGGTTATATTCGGAGTCGTTGGCGATTTTATTCAGGATATCGCGATTGGTGATACGGGCAAAACAGGCGCCCATTAATTCATAGTTGCGCCGGGCCTTGATAATTGCGGCCAGTTTTTCCTGGGATTCGATTCTTTCCACGGCGGCCACCCGGGCGTCGATTTCGCATCCATCGAGAGCTATTTTGACCAACAGTTCCTGATCATGAACTTTTACAACGGCCGCTTTGCGAACACGGGGGGAGT
This sequence comes from Candidatus Zixiibacteriota bacterium, assembly GCA_003641425.1. Taxonomy (GTDB): domain Bacteria; phylum Zixibacteria; class MSB-5A5; order GN15; family PGXB01; genus PGXB01. The sequence goes on along the minus strand of QNAH01000100.1, from coordinate 5,168 downwards.
TGTCAGTCATGGCCAATTCGGCCAGAAGATTCTGATTGTCGGTCTGTTCGACCGCCTTAAGTCGAACCTCAGGGTCTTTCGAGCGATAGGCCGGTTTAAATAAATCCCTTAATCCCATCAAACCACCTGTGTTTTAATGGAAATCCCATTCATGGAAACCTTCGCGAACATCGGTCATGGCATTGACCACCAATTCAACCAGGCCGCCGTACATTATACCGGCGCGCTCCCAGGCATCATAGTACGTGAGAAGATCCCTGATCTGGCCCTTACAGTTCGAGCACGGTGCGCAAACATATTTATGAACATCGGGCGAAAGTTCTTCGCGCGTAAAGGCCTTCAAGATCTGCTCGAATTTTTTACGACCGGGAACCAGATAACGCCAGTTCGGGAAATTGTTTGACTGCATAATAGCAAAACCGCTCCCCCCGCCGCAACAATAATTATTGACACCGTGAGGAGTCATTTCACGGAACTGCGGGCAGATTTTTTTCAGTACCCGGCGCTGTGGTTCGATGACGCCCATGGATCGTGTCAGGTTGCAGGGATCATGCAGAGTTACAGGGAAATCATTTCGCAACGGATCGACCATGATTTTTTCGTTTACGATCAGATCTTCCAGCGTTACCATTGATGATTCGCGGGGGATATTGCATTCGCCGAGCCATATCCGGTCACCAATGGTCATAATGGCCTTGTGGGCATGGCCGCATTCACCAACCACGACTTTTTTGACGCCGAGTTTTTTGGCAACTTCGGCATGCCTGAGAGTGACCTTGGCAAGCTGGACATCATCATAGAATAGGCCGTAATTAACCGAGTCATAGCCAACCATTTCGCTGGACAGGGTCCAGCTTAGCCCGGCCAGCTCGAAGATGATGGCGAAGGCCTCGATATTTTCCGGCCATGACAGGAATTCCCCGGCATTATGGATCAGGAGTATATCGGCGCCGGCCTTATCAAAAGGTATCTTAATATTGAGGCCGGTCCGGTCGGTGATATCTTCCTCGACGAATTCCATCAGGTCCATCAAGGCCACAGGGGAGATCCCGGTCGAGGAGCCGGTGTCGAGCTGTTTGACAGTTCCTTCGCCATGCAGTTCGGCCGGAGCGATATTGAGTTCCTGGCTGAAGAGTTTTCTTATTTCACGGGCGATAAGACCGTTATCGACGCCCATCGGGCAGGTCTGGGCGCAACGGCGGCAGAGATTGCATCGATAAGCCAGTTGAGCCAGCCGGGCGATGGTATCCCAGTTGAGGTCGATATCGGCGCCGGTAAATTTTGCCGTCAGTTTTCCGCCGGGCGAAAAATGTTTTTTGATAATCCGCCTGAAGACATCCGAGCGAAAGAGCGGGCGATAAATTTCGGCACCGCCGCTCATTTCAAAGATGGGACAGGCTTCGGAACAAGTATTGCACTTAACACAATTGTCCAGTGAAAGCAATAATGGTTTTAAGAACGTCCAATTATTTTCTCTGGAGAGCAGTTTCCTCAATCCCTCGAGGAATTTGGCCACCATGGCTTCTTTTTCTTCCTCTGTTTCGGGCTCGGGGACGGCAATATTAAGAAATCCGTCAAGGGTAATATTTTTCCCTTTCCTTTTTATTTCAGACAATTCCGGGATCGGGGAATCCTGCCAATTCTCGTAGGGATATGGAAGTCCGGGCAGGTTCTTCAGATCGAGATTATACAGTTTATCCGTTTTTTTGCCGAAATCCTTGATTTTGATATCTTTACTGCTCATTGCCAGTCTCCTGCACAATATCAATCCATTTTTCACCGGTTTTAATATGATCACCGCTCCACCCGACCTTTTGATCAAGCAGTTCCATCAGGCGTTTTTCAAGTTTACTGCCCCGTTCATTCGGTTCGTCATTCCATCGAACGGAATGATATAGAAAATACTTGGCGACGAAATGCGACATCCTGGTCAACGGGACATACATGATCAAAAGAGAAATCATCACAATTTCGATTGTCATCAGAGTACCAAGCGGCGGTGCGGCGCCGAAGGTAACCAGCGATCCGACATAGCTTCGCAGGGTTGTGAAAGATGGATCGGCACCGAGTTGAGAGATTAATGTCACGGTAACTACGGCTACAAATATAAGAAGGTTGATATATTCAGCCGGCGAGTTGTATCGTCTCTGGGCCTTGTTTGATGAACGCCAGGCAAAAAGCCCAAGGGCGCCGACTCCGGCCAGCACGAGACCGGCATAGCCGAAGATGATGGTCAGATAATGGATTACAGATGCAAAGGTGTTTCCGCCTGTTCCGACAGCGACACCGGCAGTCTCAAGGATACCGCCAAGGAGAAGAAACAGCAGCCAGCCGATGGTCAGGTAACAGCCAAGATGAAAAGGAAGAGAAAAGGTCCATACCTTCTTGTTGTTATGATAGACTCCCTTAAGCAGGAATATTTCCTGCATCATCTCGGAAATTTCTTTAAACCAGTCGGAGTGACGCGGTTTGCTCCACCAATCGAGTTCTTCCAGATACGATCCGCCATATTCGGCGCGTCCTTTTTCATGGGGGACCGGATATAGTTCCCATCGAAAGCTCTCGGGCGCTGTCAGATACCGCAACACTTTGGCGATCATGGCAATGACGGCGACGATAATTGAAACATAAGTAATTACCTGAGCCCAGTACATAGATCAGATTCCTCCACTATCTTTATCCTGCACAGGGCAGCCGTCGAATCTATCTTCGGCGACCTGTGCCATTATTTTGTCCGGGAATAAAAGCGGCAGATGGGAATGGTTTTCCACCACCCCGGCCAGCCTTTTTTTATCTATTAAATCTTCAAGACTATATTTGTCCAAAATTTCCACCATGCTGCCGCTCATAATCACCCAGATCATGCGCGCCTCGCAAAAACTGCTGTTAAGACAAATATCGGGATTGTTGACGCAATCGGTCAGGCAGATGGGCCCCGCCACGGCCTTGACGATTTCGGATATTTTAATATCACTGGCCGGACGAGAAAGGTAATATCCGCCTTTTTTCCCCGAAACCCCGATTAAAAGACCGTCATTTTTGAGCGACATAGCCAGTTGCGCCAGGTAATTTTCAGAGACACCGGTAATTTTGGCGATTTTACCAAGATGAACAAGTTTTTCCTTCCGCAATTCGCGGGCGAGTTCAACCATTAGTCTTAAGCCGTATCGAGCCCTGGTAGAAAATTTCATCATAAGGCAAAAACCACCTAAATCCGGTTAATATTAGTAAAATGATAAGATTATTAATATAACTTGTCAAGTGAAATCTTTCACTTTATTAAATCCATAACTGCCTTTTTATTATACGCTTGGGTGATATCCAAACCGCCAATAAGCGACATTATAGATTTCAGGACATCTGTTTTCAATTGTAAGTCTATTGAATGGGATAATAGACAGGGGGAAAAAACCACAGGGCAATGATTATATTACTGTCAATGGGTGATACCCACACCTGTTCTTTATTCTGCATTTCGGGCAAAGGACAAGATACTTGATAATTGTCCGGCGGCGGCAGAGATGCACCTATTGAAATGGGAATAAAAACAATCAGGATAGCCAATAACGCAAATAACCCCTGTTTCATCAAACCCTCCCGGGTTATGGTTTGTTATCAAGCGGGTGATATTATTTATCAAAAAATGGCTGTAAATAGGCCAATAACGCAACAAGGGATGGCAATTTATGAAGTTTGAGAGGCGTAATAATATTAATATTACATCTTAATTCTATCGCTGATTTCAGCGAAATGAACGCCTGTTTAAATTTTCAGGTGCACAAAAAGACGAAATATTTCATCGCTTTTAGAAAAAAAATAAAAATATGATTTTAAGTCATATAAGTTTTACAAAGAAGACAATACCGCCGACTAATAAAGCAATTATTATCAAAGGCATCGCAGTCGCCACCAAGGCAACACCAATACCGAAAACGGCGCCCAAGACTCCACCGATCACACCGAAAACGGCGCCGATTATACCGGCGACAACACCGAGTATACCTCCGATAAGGCCGAAGAAACCTCCTATTAAACCCAATCCCCCGGCGCTTAAAATCGAGATCCCCAGAATTATTAACAGTATTCCAAGAATGGTCTTGCCCATCGAATGATCCTTTGCCTGATATCTCTTTTTATAATAGTAAATACGTGAATCGATATAAAATGTTTCAATAGCGGGAATTCATTATTGCCGATGCGGGATCGGATTGTAATCCCGCATCGGACAAGGAGATATCACAGATTACTTTTCTTTGAAGACCACATAATCGGCATCCTGGAATCCCGTTCCCGAGACGGCCTCGACGGTTGTCACGCCTTCTTCTACCTCGGTTGCTTTGACAACACCGACTTCATCATATATTATTTTCAGGATTTTTCCGGTTTTCGGATGAGTGACTTTTTTTCGCTCGCGTTTGACATCGAATTCCATACCGGGTTTTATTCCGATCTCAGAGCCGGCATCGATGAAATAAAATTCATCGGCGACAATCAGAATCCCGGTCCATTTCATATCTTTGGTGATCTGTTCGATCTTTTTGACGATATTGTCGATCACATTACGGGTAGCCTGTCCGACAATGTGTTCATCGAAAGTATTCTGATCGCCGAATGAAAACTTGTCAGTACTGATGCCAATCGAGGTCGATGTTTTTGTTTCGGCGAGATTGTCCGCCCAGAGGACTTCGCTGGTGCCGACCGAGATAATTCTCAGGTCAACGCCGACCCGGGCGGTATATTGCTTGACGGCGGCTTTTTTAAGCAATCCCGAAGCAATACTGCCACCGATCTTTTTTTCCTTATAGCCGAATTCGGTAATTGTCCCCTTGACGAGCACATCGCCAATCTCAAGTTTTTTCCCCGCCTCGACACCATCATTGGCCAGATCGGATACGCTCAGATTTTTCTCGGCCAGGATCTCATCAAGCGCCGCACGTTCATAGACTTTAAATTTACCGGATTTAACCAGCGCCGTTATAAGCATATCAGCCATACCCTCGCCGGGATTATTGCCGCGGTACCAGGAATGGTCTGATTTATCGACAAAGGTGCCGACAATGGCTCTTTTCTTGATGGTCGGACTGTCGTCGCCGCCAAAAGCACTGGCGCCGAGCAGCATAATAATGCCAAAACAAATGACAACGACCAGAATTGTTTTGAATAGTTTC
>QNAH01000465.1 GCA_003641425.1 Candidatus Zixiibacteriota bacterium | reverse complement strand
TTATCCGTGCCGGGTTCCATTGAAATAACACAAAGATCAAAAAGAACATGTGCGGGATGATTCCCAACCGGGCTTCGGGAAAAAACAAGCCGGGAACCGTCCAAGGACCATCGAGGATAGATTTCAAGGAAATCCGGATCGGAAGCACCGGGTAAAAGATAAGTTTCATTCGTATTTGAGTCGTAAATCGCGATATCCGAGGCGGACATACCGGCAAGCTGCGTCTCATAAACAATCGGTTTGAAAGCAACGATCTTCTGGTTGGCTGAAAAGGCCAGTTTCGTCTCATCCGGCGACCAGGCCATGAACGTGCTCATCTGAATATCAAACGGTAATTGAAGTTTTTGTCCGACGCCCTTGTCCATATCATAGTAGGCCACGTAAACGGGGAGTTTGGAATTTCCGGGGCGAAGACAGCGGATCTGTAATCCGAGTTTTCCTTTGTTGCCTTCTTTGGATGAAAAGGTGTGACAATTGATGCAATAACTGCGGCGTGCAGACAGGAAAAGCGTGGGTTCATCTTCTCGAATGTCGCGGACGAAAATGTCCGGTGTTTTTAGGGAGCTGAACGGGGGTGGAACAAGTCGGTAGACGATATAGGGATCGGCGGGATCCTTGGAAATTCGAAAATGAACGGGCTCTGCTGCCTGGATTTCTCCTACACGTTCTCCGTTCTCGTCAATCTGAATTCCCTTGACGCGAACGGTGGTGTCCCGCGTCACCGCATCACGACGCAGTGTGTTCCATAACTCGGAAGGAAAACGCCATCGTTTCTCCCCTGTGACAAAAGTGGACTCTTCTCCATTTCCGCCGAGCTCGACCGATATTTGCCACAGATTGTTTCGCGCGTCTTCCCACTCGAGGTAAGGGGGGCAGAGATTCGGCGGGAAGAGCGTTCCCTCCTCGGGATAGATGATCTGGAGCGTTTCAAAAGGACGTCGATCCCGGTAGCTGGACGGTGCCCGCAAGCGAGACACAGGCGTTGCGCCGGTCATGCCATCGACCCGGCCGCCTCGCCGCAAAGCCGCCTCTACGTCTTCCCTTGCCTCTCCGTCCACATAAGAGATTTCATCCTGAAGAACCTGCGTAGCGAACTCCGAGTCAGTTTCTCCGAAGTCGGGTCCGCTTGTCTTTTGGAGAGCCTTGTATCCTTCGGTATGATACACCGGGCGGGGATAATACGTGGCAGGCTGTCGTTCACATAAGTCGCACGGTCCCTCGAAGAGGCGGGCAAGCCGGGCGTCGCGGGCCGCTTGGATGCCCGCCTGGCCGAGCACGAGAGCTCCGAGCACACCGGCCGCGGCCAGCAGGAGCTTCGCTCTGCTCAAGGAGAACGCTCGTTTCACATCTCTCTCCACAGTGTCAAAAACGGCTTTCCAAATCCGCCGAAGGATGATAACACGAAGGTGGGAGTCACGAAAGCAGCATCGCCGGTAGAATCGTCACGCACCTCCAACGGAATCGATGGACCGGCAAGAAGTCATTAGCGAGTCTGAGCGTCGTGTTAACCATACGACCGACTTTTTGCCGATCCGTCAAACCGAACATGCTTTTTGCAAAATCAGGGTGAATTAGGCGCACAATTCGTTATTGCCACCGACGCTCACCCGGCCTCCGATTTGGATTACATGAAGTTCGGCGTGGGTGTTGCGCGAAGAGAATGGTTGGAGAAAGAGGATATCTTGAACACGCAGGCCCTTCGCTCTCTCCGAAAGAGACTTGGAAATTAAGGACAACGATTTCCGCGAACAAGCGAAAGATCGAGCGGATCGAGGAGATGATTCTATGACGCGGCGAAAAGGCGAATTTCGTATAGGCACTTCCGGATATCAGTACGATCACTGGCGTGGAGTCTTTTATCCGGAGGATATCCCGAAGATGCGATGGTACGAGCACTACGCCTCTCGATTCGATACGGTCGAAATCAACAATACATTTTACAATCTGCCGAAACCTGAAACGTTTGACGATTGGCGAAAGCGAGCACCGGAAGGTTTTCTCTACGTGCTGAAATTCAGCCGATATGGTTCACATTTGAAGCGCCTAAAAGATCCGGAGGGACCGATTGAGAAGTTCACAGAATGTGCGAAACGTTTGCAAGGTTTTCTTGGACCGATCCTCGTGCAGCTACCGCCGAAATGGAATGTAAACGTCGAGCGGTTGGCTGGTTTTTTGGAAGCCGCCCCCAATCAGTACCGTTGGGTGTTGGAATTCCGCGATCCAAGTTGGTTGTGCGAGGAGGTCTATGGTCTCCTCCGCGACCACAATGCCGCCCTGTGCATTCACGATATGATCGAAAACCACCCCCGAGAGATCACGGCTGATTGGGTCTATCTACGTTTTCACGGGGAGGATTATGCAACCAAGTACTCGCCGCAAGCCCTATCGGGTTCCGCCGGACGAATCAAGGAATATCTGGCCGCCGGCTTGGATGTGTTTGTCTTTTTCAATAACGACGCTCACGGGTATGCCGTGGAAAACGCCTTTGATTTGAGGCGTTATGT
>QNAH01000464.1 GCA_003641425.1 Candidatus Zixiibacteriota bacterium | reverse complement strand
TCCGCCGGTCCGCCGGTATGTGCCACGACCGGGAAAAGAAATGACTGCCAGACCGGGCGCGCCAGGACATCGGGGGAAAAGCGTTCCGGGTTTCGGTCGATCAGATCCAGTATGGCGGGCAGGCCGAGACGTTTATCACCAAGCGCAAAGGATTCATCGAGATAATGTATCGGCGTCCGCCCCGGGAAATGATAAAACAGGTGCACGGCTGTTTTTTTCTTTTCGGCCTGGATATGGTAATTGTCGGATAATAATTGCTGATTGGTTTTTTCGAGTAAATCGCGGAGCTGGAAATGCCGTTCAACCAGTTGTTTGAAAAATGTCCGCGAATGAGTTTTGACGACAGTATTGTGCGGACAGAAGAAGACCATGCCGAGATCGGGCAGGGTATCGGCGATATTGCGGGCGAAAGCTTTGACCAGGCACTCATCGAAAGCATAAGCATCGAAAAGCCGCCGCACGAGTTCATCAGAGAAATCTGTCCCGCCGAAGGCCTTCGCAGTTGCCGCTTTTAGCTTGTCGAATTTTTCATTATCGCTAAGGCAGATATCGGCTACCGGAACATTGTGTTCGCCTTCGGGAGCATAGAGCAATTGTGCCGGTTCACCATCACGATTGATATAATAAGCATGATTGATTTCTTCGAAATCATGATCGTCGCAGGCGATCCAGAAAATCGGCACGACGGGGCGTTTCAATTCTTTTTCGAGAATTTCGGCGCGTTTAATTATATCGATCGCCTTGTACAGGGTCAGAAGCGGGCCGCCGAACAGCCCGGCCTGCTGACCTGTGAAGATGCACAGGGCATCTTTCCGTCTTAGTTTTTTTATTGATTCAAAGGCGCCCGGTTTGGAGTTGAAGTCTTTGTTTTGATTTTCGAGAATATCGCAGAGTATATCGCGATTCATTTTATGCTCGCCAATGGCATCGGCCGCATCGGCGGGGCTGTTGCGATAAAGATATTTCTTTATCCTGTCGTCGCCGTTTATAAAGTCGAGATAAAGGGCGGAATGATTAAATTCCGCCCCGAATTTAACATCTTTTTCAAGCATTCAATTCTTCTTCTGCTATGGGTTGAATTGTTTCCCGTTTCAAAAACCAGGCCACGATATCATCAATTATGGTATATACGACCGGAACGACAACAAGCGTAAGCAAAGTCGAACTGGCCATACCGCCGATAACCGCGCGTGCCATCGGGGCGCGCATTTCGGCTCCCGGGCCTATCCCGAGGGCCAGCGGCAATACGCCGAAAATGGTGGCGAACGTGGTCATCAGAATCGGCCGCAACCTGATCGGTCCGGCAATCAAAATTGCCTCTTTCCGGCTTTTACCTCTATACCTGTTTTGCTTGATAAAGTCAACCAGCAAAATAGCGTTCTTGGTTACGAGGCCCATAAGCAGAATGATCCCAATCTGGGAGATAATCGAGAGGGAATCGCTGAAGATTATAAGTGCGGCGATGGCACCAATCAATGACAGAGGTAATGAAAACATGATCGAGAACGGGTCGAAAAACGATTCGAACTGTGAGGCCAAGAGCAGATAGATGAAAATAACTGCCAGTATCAGAGCGGTGAAGATATGCACGTTGGACTCAGCCATTATTTCGCCTTCGCCCGATACGCCGATCTGGTATCCGGGCGGCCTGTCGATTTCCTGTGCCTCGGCAAAGATGGTATTGACAACGGTTCCGGCGAATGCCCCGGTAGCAACATTACTGTTGACGCGAACCTCGTTCATGCGATCATAGCGATTGTATTTACCGATGGCATTAGTTTTTTCAAGGTTAGCCACATGCGAGATAGGTACCATGAAATTTCTTACGCCATTGATTTCTTTACCGCTGGCAATCAGGAGCCGGCCGACATCCTCGGCGTTTTCGCGGTCGGATTCTCTCAGACGGATACGGACATCGTATTCTTCATCACCTTCTTTATACTTGGTGACCACTTCTCCATCGACAAATCCCCTGATGGTAGAGGCGATACCATAGACGTTAAGGGCCAGATCGTTGGCCTTCCGGCGGTCGATATTCAGACGCAGCTCGGGTTTACCCTCTTCCATAGTATTGTCGATGTCGATCGTGCCCTGAGTGGTATCAAATATTGCCTGTACCTGATGGGCCAGTTCTGTAAGAACAGTACGGTCGGTACCGCGGATGGATATCTCCACCGGTTTTTCGCCGCCGCCTTCAGATTCGCTGGCGCTGACGGAAACTTTCACTCCGGGAACATCAGTAATGGCGGCCCTGACTGAATCGACCATTTCCAGCGCCGAGTATGGGCGCCGGTCGGCATCGATCAATTTGACATAAATGAATCCCTCATTGACGGATCTCTGACCCGACCCGATAGTGGTAAAAATCAGATCGACGCCCTCGAATTTATCTATTATGGCTTCGATTTCTTCAAAGCGTTTCGATGTTTCCTCGAGATTCGTACCCGGGGCGGTCTCGACACTTACCAGAAGCTGATTTCGATCGGTGGGCGGCATGAATTCCATA
>QNAH01000463.1 GCA_003641425.1 Candidatus Zixiibacteriota bacterium | reverse complement strand
GAAAAGTGAGAAAACAAACCCATTTTTTTAACACACCCGGCCCCGGTTAAGATGGCAGGAGTCCGGAGGTAACTTCTTTGAAGATTAGTTTGGGCATTTTATATCGATCTGACCGGCATCTTAAAGGGATCATCGATCAGGATATTTTCTTTGATAGTGAAGGCCTCGGCGTATTCGACCCCGAGCATGTGCCCGTAATGTTTGGCCGTGATCGACATGAACTCGAAAATACTAACCCCCGGTTTATATATCCGGTTCGAATCGGGCGAACCGTCGAACTGTGAGCTGTAGGCCTTGACCGACTCTATCTTGCGCCGCATCTGGTCGCTGATATCGACAAAGAACGAGTGGCGGACATCGCGGAACGACGAGGCGTAAATTACCTTGCGCGGGCGGTGCGGTTCACCATCGAGCTTAAGTTTCTTCAGACCCGCCAGATAACAGGCATCATAGCCCAATTGTGAGGCGGCCAGATGATCGGGGTGGCGCTGTAACCAGAAAGGCAGGATGACCAAACCGGGTCGAAATATTCGAACCATCTCGGCGATTCTGAGTTTATTTTCACGGGTCACTTCGACAGCGGCATCAGGCAGACTCAGATTTCCGCGCCAGGCCAGGCCCATTATTTTGGCGGCTTTGATGGAATCGTTTTCGCGTTCCCCGGCTGTCCCTTTGGTGCCCATCTCCCCCTGCGTAAGATCGAGGATACCCACCTTGTATCCCTTATCGACCATTTTTATCATTGTCCCGCCGCAGGTGATCTCGACATCATCACGATGCGCGGCGATCGCCAGCACATCGAGGGTTTTGGGTTCCTTATCAGCCATAAAGAATTTCCTGATAATAGTTTTCGTATTCAGTCACGATTTTATCTTTGCCGAATCGTTCACGGGCCAGAGAGTAAGCATTCTGCTTGAAGACATTGAGCCTGTTTTTGTCAGTTAATAATGCAATGCCGGCCTCGGCCATATCGGTGGTATGTCCGATGGGAAGCAAAAAGCCGTTGACATTATGTTCGATCACTTCGACCAGGCCGGTTTTCAAGGTTCCGATTACAGGGACGCCACAAGCCAGCGCTTCAAGCGCCGCCAACCCGAACGATTCCTCCTCGGAGGGGAGTAAAAACAGGTCGCAGACAGGCAGAACCGCTTCGACACGACTCTGGTTGCCGAAGAAGATTACGCGGTCGCCGAGGTTTTTCTTGTTTATCTGTCGGCGGGCAAGGATTGTTTCGGGACCCTCGCCGATCAACAGGAGGCGCGCCGGAACCTTCTCGGCGATTTTTTCGAATATCTCGATGACATCTATGGTGCGTTTGACAGGACGAAAGTTGGATATATGGCCGATAATGAATTCATCATCGGCGGCAAATTCTTTTCTTTTGCAACAGTCACCACCGTTCGGTTTAAAGCGGTCGTCGTCGAAAAAGTTGTGTATGACTTGAATAGGTTTGTCCGGATTAAATATCTCGCGGGTTTCATCAGCGAGGTATTTGGATACGGCCGTGATACCATCGGATGTATTTATCGAAAACCGGGTTATATCGAAAAACGACGGATCCGAACCGACCAGGGTGATATCGGTCCCATGGAGAGTGGTGATAATTTTCGGAGGAGCGTAGGAATTTATTAACTGCCGGGCCAGAAAGGCCGAGGTAGCATGCGGGATGGCATAATGCACATGGAGAATTTCAAGTTCATAATTACGGGCAACATCGGCCATCTTGGCCGCCAGCGTCAGGGCATAGGGCGGATGTTTAAAAAGCGGGTAAGCGGTTGTCTCGACGCCGTGAAAGAAGAGATTTTTCTGGTAACGGTCGAGCCGGAACGGGATGGCATAGCTTATGAAATGCACCTGATGCCCGCGGTTGGCAAGTTGCTGGCCAAGTTCTGTGGCCACGATTCCGGAGCCACCTGCCACCGGATAGCAAGTAATACCTATTTTCATATCACGCTTTAAATTCCGAAAGGCGGATCATATGATGATCGCCGGTTTGCACATCTAATTTATCGACGATATAATTTACGACATCAAAACCGTATTTGGAAATATAATAATTAACATTGATCGACCTTTCCTGAAGGGAACGGTTGGGGTAAAGAGCATTGACAAGGCGGTATATCTGTTTTCGGGTTTTGTCCATATTTTTCTTATACTGTGCAAAGATTTTCTTTTCGAGGTTTTTAAGGGCGAAGTCGATTTTCGCCCAGGTCTGCTGACCCATTGGCTCCAGATTGCGGTCAAAGTCAAGTATGGTGTTTATCAGGTTTTGATATTTTTTCCCCAGGTCGGTTTTAAATGATTCGATACCTTTCTCGAGATTATCCGGGAATGATCCAGCCAGAAGGCGGTTGATCAATTGCTCGACATCGCCGGTTAGATCGGACAGTTTTATATTGTACCTGTCCAGAAAGTCCTCGTGTCTTTTTTCAACGATGGTGGCCCCGACCCGTGGATAATAGTACGGCTGGGCCAGATTGAATAATTCAAACATCTTCCCTGTCTGGCAGAAATAT
>QNAH01000462.1 GCA_003641425.1 Candidatus Zixiibacteriota bacterium | reverse complement strand
GATGCCTGGCAAATCGAATATGATCAATTCGCCGAATATTCGGATTCACTGATTGTCGATTTTTTCGAGGGTGATTCGCTTGGTTTTTCGACAATTTCGAGCTATGATGAGAACACGGGGATGATAACGGTTCCGATGTCGAGTATTATCTGGTCGGTGCCGGGCGGTCTCGGTGTGAAGGCATCGGGGATATTTACACGCACCGATTAATCCGCGGTCTCAAAACGGTTTAGAAACTCCTCAATTATTAGTTTGACTCTCATAAACCATCGGCCTATATTCGTATCTCATCTTTATTGGAGGAGTCGATGGAACAGCCTGAAGTTACCCCTCAGATGGTCAAGGACCACGGGTTAAATGAAGAAGAATTTCAAAAAATCATAGAGATACTGGGGCGTGAACCGAATTTCACCGAGCTGGGAATTTTTTCGGTGATGTGGTCGGAGCATTGCTCTTATAAGAATTCGATTGCGCTGTTGAAAACGCTTCCGCGTGATGGTGAAGCACTTCTGTCGAAAGCGGGAGAAGAAAACGCCGGGGCGGTGGATATAGGCGACGGTCTGGCGGTTGTTTTCAAGATCGAGTCGCATAATCATCCCTCGGCGGTTGAGCCGTACCAGGGGGCGGCGACCGGGGTCGGCGGAATTCTGCGTGATATTTTCACGATGGGCGCGAGACCGATTGCCTCGCTCGATTCGCTGCGTTTCGGATCGCCGGACAATCCGCGGGTGCGGTATCTGGTGGATGGTGTGGTACGCGGTATCGGGGATTACGGCAACTCGTTCGGGGTGCCGACGGTGGCCGGGGAGACATATTTCGATGATGCCTACACCGGCAACCCGCTGGTCAACGCGATGGCGGTCGGGATAGTCAAGAGCGATGGAATTGTTTCCGGCAAGATCGCCGGTGAGGGCAACCCGGTAATGATTGTCGGGTCGAAGACCGGGCGCGACGGTATTCACGGGGCGACGTTTGCCTCGGAAGAGTTGACGGAAAAATCTCAGGAGAAGCGGCCGTCGGTGCAGATCGGCGACCCGTTCACCGAGAAGCTGTTGCTGGAAGCGACGCTCGAGATAATCGATAAGGACCTGATTATCGGGGTGCAGGATATGGGCGCAGCCGGGATCACCTGCTCCTGCTCGGAGATGTCGTTCCGGGGCGGAGCGGGAGTGACGATCGAAATCGATGATGTCCCGGTTCGTGAAGAAAAAATGACACCGTACGAAATTTTGCTTTCGGAGTCGCAGGAACGGATGCTGGTTTGTGTCAAGAAGGGGCTTGAAGGCGAGGTTAAGAAGGTTTTCGATAAATGGGAGCTTGATTCGACAATAATCGGCTATTCCAACAACAGCGGTATTTTCAAAGTGCTCAAGGCAGGCGAGACGGTGGTCGAAATTCCGGCCGAGGCGCTCTCGCTCGGCGGCGGGACACCGGTGTATCATCGCGAGACAAAAAAACCGGATTATATCGATAAGTTATCGAAAATAAATCTCGATGAGTATCCACTGGATCGCAACTGGTCGAATGATCTTTTGACTCTTCTGGCATCGCCCAATATTTGCGATAAAGGATGGGTGTTCAATCAGTATGATTCGATGGTTCGGACCAACACCGCGGTAGGACCGGGATCGGATGCGGCGGTGCTTCGAGTGCGCAAGACCAACAAGGCGCTGGCGATGACGACCGATTGCAACGGGCGTTATTGTTATCTCAATCCCCGTAAGGGGGCGGAGCGGGCGGTGGCCGAGGCGGCCCGCAATATTGTCTGTTCAGGCGGAAGGCCGGTGGCGGTGACAAACTGTCTCAATTTCGGCAATCCATACAAGCCGGAAATATATTATGGTTTTGCAGAGGCGGTCGGCGGTATGGGCGAGGCCTGCCGGGTGTTCGGGACGCCGGTGACCGGGGGAAATGTCAGCTTTTACAACGAGGACCCGGAGCGGGCGGTGTTCCCGACGCCGACGATCGGGATGCTGGGTATTGTCGATGATGTCGGTTATATCACCACGCAGGGTTTCAAAGATGAAGGGGACCTGATTTTCCTGGTCGGCGAAAACGAGGAGGAGCTTGGTGCCTCGGAATATCTTCACACCCTGTTCGATAAATCAGGCGGTCCGGTGCCGCATCTCGATCTGCACTATGAGAAACGGGTGCAGGATACGGTCCTGAATGCGATTCGCGTGGGGCTGATCAAGTCGGCGCATGACTGCTCCGACGGCGGCCTGGCGGTGGCGCTGGCCGAGTGCTGTATAGCCGATAGAGAGAATATGATCGGGGCCTCGGTCCGGATCGAGGAAGATATGCGGCATGATTGTATCCTGTTTGGCGAGACGCAATCGCGGATAGTCGTAACGGTCGACAGTAAGAATGGCGAGAAGCTGGTTGATCTGTGTATCAAGAATAATGTGCCGGTATCGGCGATCGGGATGGTCGGCGGCGATGATCTGACTATCAACGAGATGGTGGCGGTATCGCTCAAGGCGATGCATGATGCTTATTATAACAGCCTGCCGAAAAT
>QNAH01000461.1 GCA_003641425.1 Candidatus Zixiibacteriota bacterium | reverse complement strand
GTCTGTTCCCGGTTCAGGTTAAACCGAATAACCTCAAGCTGGTCCGTTGCAGATCGGAGCTCCACCACCGACGTACACGAGAGGGTGTTTCTCTCAAAATCAAAATCAGTGTTTATATCATAAGACACAACATCCACAGGGGTCTTTGGGGGCGGGTTCTTTTCGATTGCGCTCATTGTCTTGGCGAGGGCCTTGTCTGTTTCCACCCTGTCTTGCATCTGCAGGTATCCGTAGACCGTTCCGCCGCCCACCGCCAAAACGCAGACAAAAGCGCTCAGTTTCAGCAAGATCGGGAGGTTTCGATCCGTCTTCAGGTCCGAGATCCATCGGATGAACGTCGGCGTGGTAAACCAACGATATCCTTTGCGGCGCAGGACGCGGCGCTGTGGTTCCTGACGTCTAAGATGGAAAGGAGCAAGAAGAAGAAACGTGAGTGTCAATCCCGCCAGTATGCCAAGCATTTTCGGCTGGCGGTTCATATCCAGAACCGCCCCCAGGGCCGGCGAGCTTTGTTTAAAAGCATAGTAGTTCACAGACAGAGTATCCGTGATTTCACGTGCAAAAAACGAGAAAACACCTATCAAAAGGAGCATAGCAACCACAGCGACGATATCGTGTTTGAATACCAGCCGAACCCATAGCGCCATGGCAACTAGGGCGAGGAGTACGGGCAGTACGAGAAAGAGATAGCAGAGGATAAAGGGTTGCCATACAACGTCCGCGTGGCCGTAAACCGATTGGATCACCCCCATACCGAGCCACGGAAGGGCGGCGAGAGGTACCATAATGAGCAACACGCCCAGGTATTGGCCCAACACAAAACTCATCGTGTCGAACGGCCGCGGGAAGAGGATTTTGTCCATGCCTGTTCGACGGAGGCGTCCGCAGGATTCGAGGGCGACGGCGACGCCGCCCAGCCAGATCGCGGCGAGACTCAGCGAGGCCGAATAATTGAAAACCTGCCTATAAGACCAGCCGCCCCCCGGCTCTCGGAACGAATAGGCCCGGTTGCCAAAGGAATGGTCCGGAGCAAGGTACATATCGTGTTCGACGAACGCGACATGATCCCTCCAGGCGAAATAGAGGATCGCTGATAGCAGGCCGAGTGTGAGCCAGAAACGCCACGTACGGCGCGCCATGCGTGACTCTGTCGCAGCGATGGAACAGGCCTGTCGGATCATTAGATGGCTCCCGTATCGGCCTCGAAACCGTCCTCGTCGATATCGTCGTCTTTGCTGCCAAAGAGACGCCTCAAAAATTCCGTAATATCGTTGACGATGCTATACAACACAGGGATGAAAATGAGCGTAAGAAGAGTAGACGAAATGAGCCCACCGATAACCGCAATCGCCATCGGAGCCCGACTATCCGCCCCTTCCCCGAATCCGAGTGCCAGCGCCGTCAGAGCGAGAATCGTTGTCAGCGTCGTCATGAGGATGGGACGCATCCGGCGCTGTGACCCGTGAACAATCGCGTCAACGGTACTCTCCCGGTCGACACGCCGCAGGCGGTTAACATAATCCACCAACACGATCGCGTTGTTTACGACGATGCCCGCCAGCATGATAATGCCGATATAGCCCATCATGTTGAGCGTCTGCCCGGTGAGATAGAACGCCCATACAACACCAATCGCGGCGAGCGGCATGGAGAACATGATCACAAACGGGTGAACCAACGATTCGAACAACGATGCCATAACCATGTACACCAGGATGAGCGCGAGAATAAGAGCGAAACGCAGACTTTCGAAGGACTGCCGCCTTCGTTCTTCTTCGCCGCCGAGCCGGATGTAATAGTTTTCCGGCATATTGATCGTAGCCAGTCGGTCGCGGACGGCGGCGACTGCATCGGAGAGTTTGGTGCCTTCAGCCAGATCGGCGAACGTCTGAGCGACACGTTCCTGGTCCTTGTGAACGATCTCTTTCGGTCCGGGTTGGATTCGGATATTGACCAATTCCGCCAGGCGAACAGCCTTGGAAGCACCCGGTACTGGCACAAAGATGTCTTCCAGCTCCGCCAGCGTCTGATCGTCTCTGCCCAGCTGCACTCGTATGTCTTTGGCCTGATCGATGTCTTGAATTGTCGTTGCGATCTGGCCGCGTAGATGATTGCCGATCAGAGTAATCACTTGCTGCGGGGAAAGGTTCAAGCTCGCCATCAGCGTACGGTCGGGGATGAGATCCACTTCGGGGTTCCCTTCGAGGATATTGGTGCGCACGTTGGTCAGCTCGGACAGCCCGCGGAGACGCTGATAGATCTGTTGCGTGATGTCCGCTAACACGTCGAGGCTTCGGCCCTTCACTTGGATCACGATGGCGGCCTGCTCGCTTCCGATCAGCGAAGAGAGGGAGCTTTGTGAAAGCAGGTAACTGATATTGAGGTCGTGAATCTGTGAGACTTTTTTGTCGAGAATCGCGGTCGCTTTGGGAACGTTCAGCTGCCCGTCCGGCTTGAGAGTCACCAGAAGTTCGGCCGTATGAGGACCTTCCGGTTCCTGTTCCGCGCCGGCGAATCGCT
>QNAH01000099.1 GCA_003641425.1 Candidatus Zixiibacteriota bacterium | reverse complement strand
CGGTGCGGTTGAAAACCAGATGATCCGGTTTGGAATCGACCGAGTCGGCGACGAAATATCCCCGGCGCAGAAACTGGTAGTAAATACCCGGTTTGCTCTCGGCCAGCGACGGTTCCACCTTGCAGTTGATCAGCGTTTCCAGCGAGTCCGGGTTCAGGGTGGACATGAAATCCTCATCCTCGAGCGGATTCTCTTTGGTGAAGAGATGATCGTACAGGCGCACCTCGGCGTCGAGGGCATGCGCCGCCGAGACCCAGTGCAAAGTGCCCTTGACCCGCCGTCCGTCGGGCGATTGTCCGCCGCGCGATTCCGGGTCATAGGTGCAGTGAAGCTCGATAATCTCGCCGTTGTCATTTTTGACAACACTTTCGCACTTGATGAAATAGGCGTGTTTCAGGCGCACCTCGGCGCCGGGAGCCAGCCGGAAGAATTTCTTCGGCGGGTTCTCCATGAAATCATCCCGCTCGATATAGATCTCTTTCGAGAAGGGGACAGTCCGGGTACCGTCGGCCTCGTTCTCGGGATTGTTGACCGCCTCGAGATCCTCGACTTTGCCGTCGGGATAGTTGTCTATGACCACTTTAAGCGGGTCCAGGACAGCCATGACGCGTTTGGCGCGGAGATTGAGGTCCTCGCGCAGGGTATGTTCCAGCAGGGCGATATCGACCATGCTTTCGCGTTTGGCGACACCGATACGGTCGCAGAAGGTCCTGATAGCCTCGGGGGTGTAGCCACGGCGTCGCAGACCCGACAGGGTCGGCATGCGCGGGTCATCCCAGCCGGAGACAAGATTGTTGGTGACAAGCTGTATCAGCCGCCGTTTGCTGAGGACGGTATAGGTTATATTCAGCCGGGCGAATTCGATCTGCCGCGGATGATGGATGCCGAGATTTTCGACAAACCAGTCGTAAAGCGGGCGATGATCCTCGAAGCTGATATCGCACAGCGAGTGGGTGATTTTTTCGATCGAATCGGACTGCCCGTGCGCCCAGTCATACATCGGGTAGATGCACCATTTGTCGCCGGTGCGGTGGTGAGTGGCATGCATGACGCGGTACATGACCGGGTCGCGCATGTTAATATTGGGTGAGGCCATGTCGATTTTGGCGCGAAGTACTTTGGAGCCGTCGGGACATTCGCCGTTTTTCATCTTCTCGAGCAGGTCGAGGTTTTCCTCGACCGGGCGATTACGATACGGGCTTTCTTTGCCCGGTTCGGTCAGGGTGCCGCGGTATTCGCGGATTTCGTCGGCGGAGAGATCATCGACATAGGCTTTCCCGTCCTTGATCAGCTTGACGGCATATTCATAGAGCTGATCGAAATAGTCGGACGCGTAGAAGAGGCGGTCTTCCCAGTCGAAGCCGAGCCATTTGATATCGCGAATTATCGATTCGACGTAGGACGTCTCTTCCTTGATCGGGTTGGTATCGTCAAAACGGAGATTGTATTTACCGCCGTATTTGATGGCGGTACCGTAATTGATACAGATCGCCTTGGCGTGGCCGATATGAAGGTAGCCGTTGGGTTCCGGGGGAAAGCGGGTGTGAATATGCTTGTCGAAACGGCCGTTTTTGATATCCTCGTCGATAAAATCCCAGATAAAATTGCTGGCGGTTTCCGAGGATTCCGAATTTGTTTTTTCGCTATCCGATTTGTCGTTCATATCACTCAACTCTCAAGTATTAATTTTCTTCAAGACCATGTCCGGCTTACCGGAATAATATTTATCTATCGCCAAATATAAATATCGGCCGGAATTGAAAGTCGATAATATATCAAATACGTCCGAAGGATGCAATTAAATTACTTTCGGAAACAAAAACCGGCGAAATTGATTTTTATTAAATAGTTGTTACATTGTTAATAAATATTCGTATATTTGCCGAAATATTCGAGCTTAGAGGGAAGAGTGACACAGACGATGTATTTTGCGCTGCCAAAGGAGTACCGGGAAGCGACCGGCGATGATCTGAAGAAACGGATCAGCCTGGCCAAAGAGAGGCTCGGTAAACGGGCGATTATTCTGACGCATCATTATCAGCGGGTGGAGGTTGTCGGGTTCGGCGATGCGGTCGGGGATTCTTATGGTCTTTCGCAGATTGCGGCCTCGCGCAACGATGTCGAGTATATAATTTTCTGCGGAGTTCATTTCATGGCCGAGGCGGCTTATATTCTGGCGAAAGGCGGTCAGCAGGTATTTTTGCCGAATCCTCTGGCGGGATGTCCGATGGCGGATATGGCCGAGATGGCCGATGTCATGGAGGCGTGGAAGACGCTCGAGGAATTCGGCGGCGACAAGAGGATTATGCCGATTTCTTATATGAACTCGGCGGCAGGATTGAAGGCCTTTGTGGGCGAGCACGGGGGGCTTATCTGCACATCGTCAAATGCCGATGCAGCTTACAAATGGGGTTTCGACAAGAGGGAGAAGCTGTTTTTCTTTCCGGACAGGCATCTTGGCTATAATACGGGGATAAAATACGGCCTGAAACCGGAAGAGTTGGTTGTCTGGGATTTCTCGCGCGATGAGGGCGGACTGACCGAGGAACAGATCGACAGGGCGAAAGTGATTCTCTGGAAGGGGCACTGCCATGTTCATACCAATTTTAAGGAAGAGCATGTTCATGAGACCCGGGAGAAATATCCGGGGGTCAAAATAGTCGTTCATCCGGAGTGTCCGCACGAGGTGGTCAAGCTTGCCGATGCCGCCGGTTCGACCAGTTTTATAGTCAAATTTGTAGCCGATCAGCCAGCCGGGACACCGATTGCGATCGGGACGGAGATCAATCTGATAAATCGCCTGGCGCTTGAACATCCCGATAAAAAGATTTTCGAACTGTCAGGCAAGACCTGTCCGGTCTGCGCCAATATGTATAGAACTACTTTAAATGACTTGGCCTATTGTCTTGAGAATCTTGACACTATGAAACAGATAAAAGTGCCGGACAGAATCAAGGCCAATGCTCTCCTGGCGCTCGAGCGGATGCTCGAGGTTCACTAAACTTATCATTTACAATCTTGACATATATCTCCGGAGACCTTAAATAGGCGTCAAGGAGTATTAATATGAAAGGTTATGTACAGGTTTATACCGGCGACGGCAAGGGCAAGACAACGGCGGCCTTCGGGCTGGCGCTGCGGGCGGTCGGGGCAGGACTGAAAGTTTATATCGCCCAGTTTGTCAAAGGGATGAGATACGGCGAACTCGATTCGGTAAAGAAATTCCCTGATCAAATCACACTGAAGCAGTACGGCCGCGACTGTTTTATTCACCAGGAGCCGGAGCAGGCCGATGTCGATGCGGCCCGGGCAGGATATGAAGAAGTAAAGAAGATAGTGGCATCGGGGGAGTATCAGTTGGTCATACTCGATGAGGCCAATATCGCGACGTATTATAAGCTTTTTTCGGTTGAGGAGTTGATCGAGCTGGTGAACAGCCGGGCGGAGAATGTCGAGATTGTTATTACCGGGCGAAAGGCTGACCCGCGGATTATCGAGATGGCCGACCTGGTCACCGAGATGAGGGAAATCAAGCATTATTATCAGAAGGGTGTCGAAGCCAGGGAAGGGATAGAAATGTAATAAGGGGGGATATTATAAAGGCTCCAAACCTCCTTTTTTCTCGCGATTCGCAAACAACTGAATAATTATCACTCCGCCCACAATTAACGCGCCGCCGAGCCATTCTGTCAGGGTCGGGTAAGTGGTTAGAATCATAAAGGCAAATAAGGCCGTGAAAAGCGGAGTGGCCTGAGTAACCAGAGCCGCGCGGGAGACATTAATACGCTTGAGCGCTTCCATGTAGGTGGCGCGTCCGAGCACCGGCAATAGTATCGCCGCGGCGAGGATGAGCCACATTGTTTCGGCCGGGGGCACATGTAACGATTGCCCCTGAACGAAGAGAATCACAAACATTATTCCTATATTAAACAGGTTACGGAAGAATAGAAATTGTCCGGTACCGAGACGGTGGATATTTTTCTTGATAATTATTTCGGCGGCGGAAAAAAGAAATGAGGAAAGAATCATCAAAGTCGCCGCGTACGAGATAGTAAGATTGGTTTTGTATTTCAGGATAAATATACCGCCGAGGGCTATTATGCCGCCGACCAGTTCAATAAATTTCAGCTTTTCGCGCAATATTATATAGGCCAGGACCACGGTAATAATCACTTCAAAGCGAGAGAGAAACGAGACTGTGGCCGGCTCTATCAGTTTCAGCGATAACATAAGCAGATACAGTGCGAAGGAGAAAATTATTGCGAGGATAAAGATCAGGCCGAGGGTTTTGAGATCAGTCGATTTAATGTCATCGCGATCCTTTTTGCTGAACCAGACATAGTTGGAAAATATAAAACCGAAGATGAAAAAGTAGATATTATATAGTTCAACCGTTATATCGGCAAGCGCGACTTTGGCAGGAATATTCCCCAGTCCGCAGACAAGGGCGCAGGTGAGGGCATAGAGGTCACCTGTGCGATTGGTAGTCATGGTTTTATTTCACCGAGGGATTATGAGTCTTTCGATACTGGACGATATATATGCCCAATCCCAGCAGGAACAGGCCGATCGAAATCAGATGGTTGTAGGTCGGATGCATGCCCAGAATTGTTACATGCATGGCGTTTTCATAATAGCGAACATATTCGATGGCATAGCGGAAGACGGCCTCGATCATGAACATCAGAGCAACCACCTGTCCGAAAAATAATCTGTTTTTCAGCCGCCAGTGAAGGAACAGGAATAGCCCGAGTCCATAAAGAGAACTGTAGAGTTGCGCGGGGTGCAGGTGTTCGGTGCCGAAAATATACCAGGGAATGGAATGCTCAGGAAATTCGACACCCCATGGCAGGTCGGTGGGGGTACCGAAGCAACAGCCGTTCAGGAAACATCCTATACGAGTAATAGCCAGCCCAAGGCCGATAGTCGGCGCGAAGACATCGAATGTTTCCAGAACCGACAGTTTTTTGACTTTAAGGTATATATAAGAACATATAACGGCCAGAATGACACCGCCATATAGATTCAGGCCGGCGATACCTATCCGCTCAGAGTGGAACGGATTAAATGAACTGGTCCAGTTACCGCTGAATTCCTCGAGATGAAAGAGAACATAGGACAGACGGGCGCCGATTATTCCGGCAAACACCATGATATAGGCGAGGGTCAGATAGATGCCGAAATCTTTGTTTTCGCGTTTGGCGATCCGACTAACATAGTACACACCGATAAAAAACGAGATCGCCAGCATGACGCCGTAGGATCGTATGACAAAAGGACCGATTTTAAACAGCTCAGGATACATAACTTATTTTCTTTCCGTTTTTTTTTATTGATGATTTTTCTATTCCGTCAAATCTTATATATTTCAGGGTCACAAAAGTTGCGGCCAGACCGATAATACCGCCGACAATGACGTCGGAGACATAATGGTACCGCCCATAGAATGTCCCCAGCGCCAGACCGGCCACCATCGGAATAAGAATTATACCCGCTTTTTTATAATATTTCAAACATAAAATCATGATAACAAGCGCCACGCCGAAATGGGTCGAGGGCATACAGCCGCCGTGCACAGCACCTTTTTGCGCGAGTTCCACGAGCGGGCGGAAAAAAGGACCGTTTAAGCTGTTAATGTATGCCCCGGCAAAATAATAGCGCGGTCCCTCGATCGGGTAGAGAAAGAACATGGGAAACGAAATAAAGAATGTCAGGCAGATGGCTGTCAGGGAGACTTTAATAAGATGATACTCACCCTTGAAATACAGGAACAGCAGGAAAACATAAATCATCGGGTAGAATGTGAAATACGTCAGGCTCAATATTTCGGTGATCCAGATATTGATAAAATTAGCATCGAGCCATAATGTAGGGTTGACACCCAGTATTGATTTTTCAAAAGCGGCCAATTTCCCGTCGAGAAAATCGGAAAAGAGCAGATTGATCAGGCCGCCGGTTTGTTCGTAAAAAAGCAAAAACAGTATGGCAGGATAGAGAAGGCGGAGAAAAAGAGCGATTGACGGTTTTTCGGGTTTAAGATGCCTGATAATCACTAATACCGAAACGACCATGATGATATTCATAATTAGTTCATCCAGATAATTTGTTAGCGGCCGTCCAAAAAGCAATATGGCCAGTGACAGCAGGAACATATAGCCGATGACCAGCCAGTCAAAGGGGAAGAATAATTTCCTGTCCATCTATTCTTCGGTCTTTCTTTTTTTCCGGCCGAGTCCTTCTATTACCAGGACGATTTCACCTTTTAGCTTGCGGCGGGTGATGATATCAAGCAATTCGGTCAGTGAACCGCGGATAAATTCTTCGTATATTTTCGACATTTCCCGGGCGATGCAGGCCCGGCGGTCGCCAAGTATCTCGAGCGCGTCGGCGACAGTTTTTTCAATGCGGTGCGGGGATTCGTAGAAGATTAGAGTGTGCTCGAGCTCTTTTAATTTTTCAAGCCGATTTTTTCTGCCTCCCGATTTATTGGGCAGGAATCCCTCGAAAAAAAACCTGTCCAGAGGTAGACCGGAGCCGGTCAGGGCAGGGATCAGAGCAGTGGGGCCGGGGAGAGGCGATATCTTGATATCGTTTTCAATAGCGGCCCTGATGATCCGATAAGCGGGATCGGACAGTCCGGGCGAACCAGCATCGGTGATGACAGAAATATTACCGCCGGTTTTGAGGATTTCGAGAAGTTGCGGGAGTCTTTTCTCTTCATTGAAATCATGATAGCTGATCAGCTTTTTTTTGATGCCGAAATGGGCCAGGAGACGGCCCGACAGGCGGGTGTCCTCGCAGGCGATTATCTCGGAATTCTGGAGGCATTCCAGAGCCCGGGAAGTTATATCCGCCAAATTGCCGATAGGTGTGGGAACCAGATACAGTATGCCCCTGTCTTTTGATTCAGACATATTCCTCAACTGATAGTCAATTTATCCGGGATCGGTTTTAATCCGAGATCGGCTATCTCGGGCAGATGCCGTTTAAAATAGAAGCGGTTCATCTTGCCGACCGCCAGATCTATGAATTCATTTTCGAAACCGGCTTTATTGAGTGATTTTCGATCGGTGATACCCTGTTCGAGTATCATAAAAAGTAATCGATCGACTCTGGCGTATTCCAGCCCCAATTCGTCTTCATCAGTCTGGCCGGGCCAGAGATCGGCAGAAGGGGTTTTTTTGAGAATGGAATCGGGAACTTTGTAATAGGCCGCCAGTTGACGCACCTGCGTTTTGTAAAGCATGCCGATTGGATTGACCGAACAGGCCGCGTCACCGTACCAGGTACCGTAGCCAAGACAAATTTCGGTTCGGTTGGAAGTGCCCAGCACGAGGCGGTTCATATCGAAGGCGATATCAAAAAGGATCGACATTCTTTCGCGGGCCATTTTATTTCCAAAGCGGACGGGGTCAATGGGTTTGATATTATTATAGTAAGCATCGATCATCGGGCTAATCTCGACTGTACGTGTCTTGATTCCCAATTTTTCGGCCAGTTCGAAGGCGTCTTTGGTCGAACTGCTCGATGAGCTTGAGTAGGGCATTAAAACGCCCATAACTTTGTCGGCACCGAGAGCGCTGACGGCGATTGAGGCCGAGAGGGCAGAGTCTATTCCCCCGGAGAGACCGATGACATATCCTGACAGCCCGGAATTATCTAATTTCTCGATTACAAACTTTTCCAGTGTCGAGGCGGTTTTTTGTTCATTCAGATCTAATAAATTCATCGTATTCCCCGTAATTTTTCAGAAAATAATACGATTCATAGCCGTCAACAAGCAAAAAACATCGCCGGTTTTAAGTTGGTGATTGACAGCGGGGGAGAAGGCGATTATATTCAGCGACACAATCATTAAATCTTAAGGAAAGGTTTTCAATGGCTGGAGTAAACAAAGCTATTCTTATTGGTAATCTTGGCAAGGATCCCGAGCTTCGGTACACGCCGGGGGGACAGGCGGTAGCCTCGTTTACGCTGGCGACATCCGAGAAATGGCGCGATAAGGACGGCGTGATGCAGGACCGGACGGAGTGGCACAATATAGTCGTCTGGGGTCGTCAGGCGGAGATCGCCAAGGAGTATCTGGCAAAGGGCCGACCGGTTTATCTGGAGGGCCGGATTCAGACCCGTTCATGGGAAGACAAGGACGGTAACAAGCGATACACGACCGAGATAGTTGCCCAGCGTCTGCAATTTCTGGGTAGTCGCGAGCAGGGAGCTGGGCAGGGCCAGGGCCCGTCGTCGGGCGGACCTCCCGAGGCTCCGCCGCCGGCCGATCTGAGCGGTGAGGACGACGATCTGCCGTTCTGAGGAAAATTGAGTAGAGGAAATATGAAGCACTCCCAACTACGGTTGGGGGTGTTTTTTTATCGAAATGATTGATGTAATTTTTATAGTGGGAGAAGGCCCACCATAGATAATCCAAAGACTGCTAATTATTTTTCGGTGGAATCTTTTTCGATTTTTTTAACGCGCTTGAACAGGTCGGGAAGTTTGTTGATGCAGGCCTCGATACGTTTCTGGTACATAATGTCGCGGGCGGGGTATCCAAACATTTTTTTGCCGGGCGGAATTGATTTGTTGACTCCCGACTGCGCGCCGATCTGGGCACCGTCGCCGATTTCGATATGCCCGACCAGGCCGACCTGCCCGGCGAGAATGACGCCTTTGCCGATTTTAGTCGAGCCGGAAATGCCGACCTGCGAAACGATGATGGAATAGTCGCCGATTTCGACATTATGCGCGATCTGTACGAGGTTGTCGATTTTGACATGATTGCCGAT
>QNAH01000098.1 GCA_003641425.1 Candidatus Zixiibacteriota bacterium | reverse complement strand
TTAAAGACCCATGTGAATGGAAGTGGTCCAGCTTCAATTTCTATCAAGGTAAAAAGGATGTCCCATTATTGATTGATGAGTTGCAGATATGAGATTTATTGCCTTAACAAACTAACCCACAGCAAGCTGTGGGGCACCCCGGCGTATGATACGTGGTAAGATTTGTCTTGATTAGAAAGGGGTGTCAGGTCACACCCTCGATAAATCTCGGGCCCCGAATATAATCGGGATCTTCGAAAAGACCTGACACAATGTAATAATGGAAATGGATTCCCGCCTGCGCGGGAATGACAAAAGTAAAGCATGGATGCAATAAGGATGGTGCAATAAAGACCCCCCCCCCTCCCTCGAAAACCCGGGATCTTCGATCCTTCCGTTGTCAGGATCTTCGACAAGCTGTGGGGCACCCCGGCGGCATGGAATCGTAAAAACGACCGGGGGAATGAGGTAATAAAGCGGGCGGAGACGATAAAACAAAGCCATTTTGCCATTGTAAGTCGATGGTTGCCAACAAGGGCGTTTTATGACAAAAACGGCTTTATGGGCGGCATATATAGCCCCTCCTTGCCGGTATCGGGACTGCCGTTTTTTATTGCCAACGCGTGTGTCAAATACTTATTAGTGTTTATATCGTTTGCCCGGGAGAAAATGACCATGAGCAGGATACTGGAGTTTTTCAAAAACGATCATATAAAGATCGCCCTGATGACCGGGGCGTGTATTATTATCCTGGCTGTCGTTTTCAAAAGAATCATGCGTGTGGAGATGACCAATCTCGAATCTGGGGTGCCCGGTCTATTTTTTATACTCTATGAACTGGTGTCAGGCAAAAAAGACAAGAGTTTCCGGATGCGGCCGCTGTACTGGAACCTGATAATCCTGGCCGCCACCGCAATCATAATAATAGTGCGGATATTGTAACGGAAAAACTATAGACTCCCTTCAAAGGAGGATGTCATGTCAAGAAAATTATTCGGCGCATTAATCATGCTGGTTTTTGTGTCGGTTCTTACTGCGGCACCGTCACCCGTCTCGGCACAGGAAGACAAAAGCCCGATTCAGCTGGCGCTTTTTACCCCGGTTCAGATTTTCCCCGAGAATTATACCATCTCCGGTGTCAGGCTAAACTTGCTGTACGGCCGCAATGTTTCGGTCACCGGTCTTGACTTTGGCTTTTTCGTCAACCACACCACCGGCGGCGTAAGCAAAGGGGTTCAGATCGGATTGGTCGGTTTGAACGAAGCCGATTTTGTGGGCTTTCAGAACAACTTCGTGAATATCGTCAGGGGTGATTTCGAAGGGTTCCAGTGGGGTTTTGTCAACCACGCTCATTATGCCAACGGGTTTCAGCTCGGGGTTGTCAATTATGCCGAGAGCATGAAGGGTATTCAGATCGGCCTGGTAAATATTATCAAGCAGGGCGGGCAATTCCCGGTCTTCCCGTTTTTCAACTGGTCGTTCTGATCGGCGCACATGGGGCGGGTTAAATAACCTGCGCTTTTAATTTTCGGGCAGGAGGCATTTGACCGGGATGCCCGGCAGTTTGCCTGCGACGGCTGTGCCTATAGTAAGGGCTGCTGGAAAAATCATGCCGGATTCGGGCTGCAGGCCGATGAGCTCAGCAAGCTTCTGCCGATCCGGCTCGGTGATGACGATGATGACAGCGACGATGATGAATCGGATGACTGATCATTATTATTGGGTGAATTGTATAAACCCGCGGTTTTGCGGTCGCGGGTTTCTTATTCTATGATTTTTAATGATATCAAATTCCGCCGATTTAACATTATGGTAATAATGGTTCGTAATTATGATTATATTTGTTTGTTTTTCCTGAACTTGATTGTTATCATTTATTGTATTTCGAAGTCCGGGCAGACCAAATTAAATCAGATAATGTACAATTTCAAAAAATTCGGAGGGGAAAATGTATTGCAAGTCACTTTTTGCTGTCTGTATTGTGTTCATGATATTGGGCCTGTCATGCTCCGATGACGACAACCCGGTATCATCGGAGGATATAATCGGTTCGGGGAATCTGATTACCGAAGAATTGACGCTGGCCGATTTTCATTCGGTACGGTTTACAATAGTCGGCGATATCAACCTGACCAGCGGGGCAGCGCAGGCTGTTTCGATCACCGTCGATGATAATATCATCGATCACATAGTTACTTCAGTTGAAGACGGTGTATTGACAATCAGTTCCAATCCAAATGCCGCAATATCCGAATACGATCTCACCTTCGATCTGACCATGACTGATCTGAATGAACTGGAATTGATCGGAGTCGGAAATATCACCGGTGTCAACGGTTTTCAGGTGGATTCCGCCGGTATAAACTTGCAAGGTGTGGGGAATATATATCTCGATCTGGATGCCGATTATCTTCATACAATTCATGGGGGTGTAGGAAATATTCTTCTGATCGGATCGGTAACAAAACATGTGTGCGAATATCCCGGCGTCGGCCAGATTAACGCTTTTGAATTTATTTCGGATACGACTATAATTTCGCTGAGCGGCGTCGGCAATGCGTCGGTGTATGCAAATGATTATCTCGATGTGAATATCAGCGGCTCGGGCTCATTGCTATACAAGGGTAATCCGACGATTGTGCAGGAAATCACCGGTCTGGGGCAGATTATCGACGCCAATTAATCGCCTTTTGATTACCGCGGCAACTCGAATCCGGGTAAGAGGAATAGAAATATTCCTATATATTACCAGATGCAGGAAAAATTTTTCGATTGCACTCCGGTAAATATTGTATAATTATACAAGTATAAAGGTAAATTTTAATATGGCGAAATGATTTTTTACGGAGATTTTATGAAGGGAAAATCACCCCTCTCAGTTATTATAATGATAATCTTCATGGCTGTCATATTATCATATTTCTTTGGCGGCTCGAAAATAACTGCCCAGAATATCCCCGACAAACCGGTCGTTTCGGATAAAGGCGGGCAGGCGGGGGATTCGACGGGGATTCCCATGATCTATTTCCCCGAGACTTCCTTTGATTTCGGGACTATTAAACAGGGCGAGAAGGTAACCCATACGTATATCGTGAAGAACAACGGTGATGGCCCTCTCAAATTGATCAAAGCCAAGGGATCGTGAGGATGCACCGCCGCCGTTCTCACGGAGACGGCGATTCCCCCGGGCGGGGAAGGAAAAATCGAGGTGACATTCAACAGCCGGGGCCGAAAAGGAAAACAAAAAAAATCGATCACGGTTACGTCAAACGATCCATACAATCCGATCACCAAGCTCAGCATGTCGGGTATTATCGATATCGAATTTGATTTTGTTTCATCAAATCTTTCAATGGGCAAGGTTGAGCGCAATCAGACCGTCGTTAAGACTGCCCAGATACAGATCAAAAACCCGGCAAATACCAGGATCACCGGGATTGAGACGTCTTCGCCGATGATAAAAGTGCGGCTTCTCGAGGATACCGATATCTCCGACAACAAAGTAGATGTCGAAGTGACGCTTATGCCTGGATTACCCCCGGGAAGATTGAGCGAAACGGTCACGGTAAAATCAAATCTGGAATCCAAGCCGGAGGCGAAACTAAGACTGAGCGGGTTGATTATCGGGGAGTTTGAAATCACCCCCCTTTCTATTGCATATTTTTTCAATGATTCAGCCGGAATTGTGACCGACAGCAGTGTAAAAGTGACGATTGTCAATCATAATGATGCTGTTCCGCTTGAGCTTGTGGAAATAAGCGATCCCGACGGTTATCTTAAGATAGAAAAACAGACAATAACGGCCGGACAGAAATATGTTTTGGTGTGTAATTTATCTGAAGAAAAGCTTCCGGATTCCAACAGGCATAATGGTAATATTCTTATCAAGACCAATAATCCGGTAGAAAAAGAAAAGGAAATTTCATACCGGATTATAAAACGGAAATAGGACTATCTAGCGAAAGCGTATCGTCGAATCTGTCTATTCACAATATGACAAAAAAAACAAAATAAGAGACCGGGAAGAATCCCGGTCTCTTGACTTTTAAAAGACTTTTATAATCGCCGGCCTAAGCCGGCCCGTCTTTTATTAGTAACGGCCGCGTCCGCCGCCGCCGCGTCCACCGCCACGATTTCCGCCGCCGCGATCGGTGCGGGGCCTGGCCTCGTTGACGTTGAGCGTACGTCCATTCAGTTCCTGACCGTTCAGGCCGCTGATAGCAGACATCGCCGCATCTTTGTCGGACATCTCTACGAAAGCAAATCCTCTCGGCTCGCCAGTGTATCTGTCCTTAATAATGTTGACGCTGGAGACCTCTCCAAAGCTCTCAAACGCCTGGCTCAATTGTTCTTCTGTCGTATCGAACGACAGGTTACCAATGTAGATGTTCATTCTACACTCCAGTTTTGTTTACCTCTACCTAATATCTCTCTTTTCAGGGACGAATCTCGCAGAGATAAACCCATTAAAGCGCACTATTGCGCAACGGTCCCTTAGTTCAGCTTTTTCACAGATTTGACAAGAAGAACAAGCCCAGACAAAAGCACTAACGGAAACCTATTCTAATTAATAAATATATCGGTTTATATTTAAAAAGTCCACAGTTTTATAAACATTATAAACCTTTAACAGGTTTCTATCCACATCAGTTAAATATCCATTCGAGCGGGGCGTCATACTTGTATATGATTGCTGGACATGCCGTTATATAATAATAAAGGCGTCGGCCGGCCAAAATTATAATTATTGAGAGGGAAATAATTTCCCGCCAAATCCTTCATTAAGTTTATTTTCAGCGACAAAATCGGTATTACAATGGAAATTTCCTACCCACATTAGGGCATTGGCATCAAGTCAAAGCGGGGTCACAAAAATCCCGCTTTGGAAAATTCTATTAGCCGGCTGTAGATTCAAGATTCGAAGTGCAATTCGGGCATCTGACAGCTTTTATATTGAGGGTTGAAAAACAGTGGTGACATTCTTTGGTCGAAGGTGGAGGCGGAGTTTCCACTTCCTTACGTTTCATTCGATTGATATTTCTTATCAGAATGAAAATTGCGAAAGCGACAATCAGGAAGCTGATGCGGAATAATCCCCGGAAATAATATTGATTTTTTATGAGTTATAAATAATTTCTCGGATTAACCAATCAGACAATTTTGCATCAAACATGTCATGTAATTTAAGGAAAGCCGGATATATTCAGAACAATCTGGTTTCTACTAATTTACCGCGGAAGATTAAATCCACGCGGTCTGAATTATTTGGGGAAATTTATCTGGATCGAGGTACATCGAAGCGGAAAGTAATATAAAGAAGAGACCGGCGATTGCCGGTCTCTTCTGATAAACATATAGAATGTTATATTCTACGGTCGATGATCCGGATTGTCTTACCAGGAACGGCGACCACCACCGCCGCCACGATTCCCGCCGCGACCGCCACCACGGTCGGTACGGGGGCGAGCCTCATTGACATTCAGGGTGCGTCCCCTGAATTCCTGACCATTCAAACTGTTGATGGCTTCAGTAGCCGCGTCATTGTCAGACATCTCGACAAAGGCGAAACCTCTCGGTTCCCCTGTATATCTGTCTTTAATAATATTGACGCTTGTGACTTCTCCGAATTCCTCAAACGCCTGACGCAACTGCTCATCTGTCGTATCAAACGTCAGATTACCAACATAGATATTCATTCTACACTCCGATTTTGTTTATCCCTTTCATGAAACCTCATCCGGCAGGGATTGCGTTCATCGAGATAAACTCGTTCAAGCGCACTATTGCGCAACGGTCCCCAAATTCAGCTTTATACGAGTTTTGAAATGATACACAAAGCCTCGACAAATGCAACGCGGAAACCAAGCATGATAGCCAAATATATTAGCTGATTTCAGAAATGTCCAACGAAATTTGGATGAAATCCATTACAAATTTATTCTTTTCATATTAAAATCTGCTGTTTTTTCAGGCTGATTTCAGCCGGTGCACGGTTATTTCCGACCTGGCGCCGATTCGTATCTGAGGTCCCCAGTATCCGGTGCCTTTGCTGACATATATTTGGGTTTCTTTATGCCGGTGAAGCCCCGATAAATACGGCTGGGTCAGTGCCGTAAGGAAATGATAAGGGAAATATTGTCCGCCGTGGGTATGGCCCGAAATGACATAATCATAGCATGCTTCGGCGGCCTCAAAAATGCTTTTCGGCTGATGTGCCAGGAGAATCTTTACCGGCCCATCGGGCGCTCCGGCAGTGGCCTTATGCGGGTCGGATTTATGGTCCGCGCCGAATCCTCCACCCGAGTAATCGGTGACCCCGGCCAGGAGAAATCGCCCTTCTCCTTTCTCGATAATTCGGTGCTCGTTAAGCAATACCGTAAATCCAAGCCGTGCCGTTTCCTCGACCCATTGTTGCACCCCGGAGTAGTACTCATGATTTCCGGTGATAAAAAATGAGCCGTGCGGCGCCTCGAGATCGGCCAGCGGGGCGACATCATCGTGTAACCTATCGACCGAACCGTCCACCAAATCGCCGGTCAGCGCCACCAGATCAGGATTCAGGCCGTTTACCGTATCAACTACCGCCCGGACAAACGGCCGTTTGATGGTGTGACTGACATGAATATCAGTAATCTGGATGATTCTAAAACCGTCAAATTCTTCCGGCAGGTTTTTTATGCTGATATCGACTTCGACAATTTCCGGTTTCCGCATCGCCTCAAACATGCCGTAGCCGGTCATTGCACCCGAGATACCGATTACCCCCAGATTGAGACCATTGACAAGCAGTCGTCGCCGCTCCGGATCGGTCGTCTCGGCCGCAACTGATTCTGAACCGAATAATCCTCCAATATAATGGATAGACTTCTGGACGGCCGCCGATAGCAATAAAATCAGATCTTTGGCCACCAAAAAGGCAAATAAGAGGGTTACAAAACCGAAACTTAAATATCCGATCCATGCCAGAGCATCGATCCAGAATCCGCCGACACCGCGGAACCGCATCATAACCGGCAAAAACGGTAGAACCAGGGCGACAACAAGAACGGCCCACAGGATAATATTTACAGGGATGCTGAACCGGGCAGGAATAATCAGACGCCAGCCGACATAGCCGTACATCATCGATAAGATAATTATAACGACAATAAAGAAAATCAAAATAACCTCTCAGGCAAAACCGTAAAAAGCAGGATGCAGTCTCTTATTAAATTCGACATCATTCTATATCAGACGCGGTCAACTCAGTCAAGCCGAAATTTTTGAAAAATTACGCAACAAACTTCTCTAAATGCCAATATATTATTTAGTAATATGTAAATTGAAACATTGTTTGATATTAATATAATCATAGATAAGGTTATGAGATAATAATGAATAATTATAATGATTTCGAGAAAAAGGGACACCGCTCGCACCAACACCTGGCCGGGGAGCATAAATTCGGTGATTCGGGTCAGATCATTCTTTTTGTCATTTTTCTAATTGTCTGGATAGCCGATTCATTCATTTTCAAAGTCACCAATTTCCCGGCCCGATATATTCCGCTTTATATAAGAATCGCTCTGGCCGCGGTTGTGCTGTTTTCCGGCGGATACGCCGCCATAGTCAGTCATAACATAATATTTAAGGAAGCCCGTGAAAAACCAGAGGTAATCCGAAAGGGTATATTCGAGGTCGTCAGGCACCCCCTTTATCTCAGTTCGTTACTGTTCTATCTCGGGCTTCTGATATTGACCATTTCTCTTGTCTCGGTCGGGGTATGGATCATTATAATCGGCTTCTATCACTTCATCGCCCGCTATGAGGAAAGACTCCTTCTGGCAAAATTCGGGGATGAATATGATGCATATATCAAAGAAGTCCCGATGTGGCTACCATGGACTAAATGACTTGCCGATGGCCACGCAATCAATGTCATTGTTCTCCAGCGGCTTACGGTTCTACGCACAGATGTGACCCTGTTGTTGGAAGGCCGGGCTGTCTGAAAGGGGGCGCGATTTCAGGAACAAATTAAATTAAACATTGTTAATAATTCTGTGGACTTTTCAAAAAGAACCAATATATTGAGAAGTCCAAAATTGGTTCCTTTAACGCTTTATAGAGGCTTTGTCAGTTTTATAAATCTCCAGAAAAGCTTAATATGGTAACCACAGCGCGATAGTGCGCATTAATGGGTTTATCTCAACGAACGCAATCCCTGCAGGATTAGTTTTTGGGGGAGATAAACATGACCGGAGAGTAGAATGAATATCTACGTAGGAAATTTGTCGTTCGATACGGCAGAAGATCAATTAAAAAAGACATTTGAGAGTTTTGGTGAGGTCACAAGTGTCAACATCATTACCGACAAATACACCGGAGAGCCCAGAGGGTTTGCTTTCGTCGAGATGTCCGATAAGGATTCAGCCGTCAATGCAATCGCTGACTTGAACGGTAAAGAAATGAACGGACGCACGCTTAACGTCAACGAGGCTCGTCCGCGCAACGATCGCAGTGGCGGTGGCGGCGGCGGCCGCGGTGGAAGCCGTGGCGGCGGCGGTCGCAGTCGGTACTAAAAAGACAATCAGCCGGCACTGAAGCCGGCAATAAGCAGTCTTAAATGATTCAAAGGAATCGGGTGCAAACCTGATTCCTTTTTTTATCTAACTTGCCCCAAATGATGCTTATATGAAACATGTTTAAGACTTTCTTATTACATGTTCGTATATAACAGAATATAATGGCTATAATGTCGGCTAGTGTAACTTCTTTTCTGTAAAATTGGATATTGTTATTCCGGGAGAAGTTTCGGAAAAGAGCTTGCAAAAGTGGGTCATTCCCACACTCCTTTAGAAGGTATTGAAAACAACGAAAGGAG
>QNAH01000460.1 GCA_003641425.1 Candidatus Zixiibacteriota bacterium | reverse complement strand
TTGCCGGGCAAGGGGGCTTTTTTGAGTTCGAAGCAGATTGTAATCTCGAGATTTTGGGCGAGCCTGATTTACACAAACCTTTTGAGGCGATTTTTACCATTATTCCTCGGCATGATCTGATCCACACCAGGGGAGTAGAAGATACGATTAAACTTAAATCTTATGAGGGTGTAACATTACTGGAGGGTGATACTCTTTGGACAGGTTTTATGCAACGCGATAAAATATATACGCTCCGGGCGCGGTTTGTTGTCGATACGGCCATTTATTTTAGAATCCATGGCGTGGCGAAAGTCGTGCAAGCCTTGGGTATAGCTGCGTATCCGCGCGGTATGGATGACATGGGGGCGATTGCGACCAAGGCTGCAAGCAGCCGCCTTTATGATTTCACAATTCACTCTCAGCCAACCAAACCAAAAATATATTGTAATGAAGACAGTTCAATTGAAATAACGCCTGTTACAATTGAGAACCTCGGTCCACCTCCAATTATCTCCGGGCCGTCTAAGGTTCAAATCACACAAAGTACTAATAAACATATAATCACTAATTATGAGAAAAATCAATCAATTGGTGACACCAATTATATATACATTGACCATCAGAGTGTCATCAAAATGGATACAATTCATATACATCCAGCCAAAACGAATATTTTCTTTTTTGGGAGAAATATACCAAACATTCAAAGTCAATTTGAAGAAATGCTGCCATTGAATAAAATAAATGACTCAACATACGAAATGAATACCACGGACTATTTGCCGGAAAAGTTGGATATATTAATTAACGACACAACCAAAATTATTCCGATTAGGTCGTTGTCTATTTACACAGTGTGCGGTGAGGCAAGTTATGTAGATAATGAAAGCAACATAAATCCATGTGAACATATGTTCATAAATGCCGATTATTATGATCCCCTTTGGGATGTATATGAATATGAAATTTCTAAGCCAGATCCGGCATATTACACAAGCAATTATAATTATCCGGCGAATCCACCATGGCAATATAGCCCGCAATGGGAGGGCGCTTCCGTACCGGGATCGATCAATGTGTCGCTATGGGACATATATGATGAATTCGATGACGACAACTATATGGAAGGTTCATATATATGGGGCCATAATAACGATCACAATTCATCCTGTTATTGGCGCGGTATAGATGCCATGTGGGATGTATTGACGAACTTTGATCCCCAGCCGAATAATTCTGATCATGATTATTGCTGGAATATATACGAATTCATACACGGCTGGCGTACGTTTGGCTATCCCGTTGATTCAGTATTTGTCAATATATTCGAAGCCCATGGTGTAGCGGTTTTTATTCCGGGCGATGCCGATAACGACAAATCAGTTAATGTACTTGACGCCACATGTATAATAAACTATTTGTATAAGGGCTTGCCTGCGCCGGAACATTTGTCTGCTGCCGACATTAACGCCGATTGCGGTGTTAATTTATTGGATGTCACCTGTCTTATAAACTATCTATACAGGGGCGGTCCTGCGCCTTTGGTGGGCTGCTATAATTATTATTCCAGTTAAATCTCTTTATTGAACCCCTGACAAACAACAATTGACTTTTCATCTGCCGAATTCGGCAGGGTTCTCTTTTTTTACCTCAAAATATAATCCAATATCACTGATTATTGATTATAAATGTTTTTAACGTATGAGTTCAGCCTTGATTATCTCTATTATATTTATTCCTCAAAAATCAGCTTGACCAAATCAATATCGGTATATATTTTAGCCACGAGCGCGTTATCAAAGTGAAGAGCCACGTATTACTTTTTGATAATGTACAAGCGGGAGTAACTCAGTTGGTAGAGTCACAGCCTTCCAAGCTGTTGGTCGCGAGTTCGAGCCTCGTCTCCCGCTTTTTCTTATGAGTTAAGTTTTCCCGGAAATCAAAAAAAGAGACC
This sequence comes from Candidatus Zixiibacteriota bacterium, assembly GCA_003641425.1. Lineage (GTDB taxonomy): Bacteria > Zixibacteria > MSB-5A5 > GN15 > PGXB01 > PGXB01. Next base: position 610 of record QNAH01000460.1, on the reverse strand, counting down.
TGCAATGAATCGCGGGCAATCCTCAGGACACGGAAAAGAGGGGGGGAGATTGACCACATCCCGAGGTGGGTTATGAGTCATAAAGCTACTTGAGGTTATTTCCACTATGATTAAAGGGTAAATTTTCATTACCGGATTTTACCGGATAGAAACTTTTGCAAAAAAATGTGCGATTTTTGAGCAGCTCTCTCAAGATTTAGCGGAACCTACCGAAATATATGGAGTTATACGGGATGGAAAGTATGGTAAAAAGGCAACACCTTTTTTCAAAAAAATTTAAATATTTTATTTCTTTTTATCAGAATTTTCTTGACATACGTATTGCGGGCGATATATTTAGGGCTCGCCAAAAAATGGCGAAGTATATTTATTTTGGTGCTGAAAAAATGTGAGGCCCAAGTAGCTCAGTCGGTAGAGCACATCCTTGGTAAGGATGAGGTCACCGGTTCAATCCCGGTCTTGGGCTGTTAAATTTATTTATCTTTGTTGGGGAGGTGTTTCGACACATGGCCAAGGAAAAATTTGTCAGGACGAAGCCGCATGTTAATGTCGGAACGATCGGGCATGTTGATCATGGCAAGACGACATTGACGGCGGCGATGACGATGAT
>QNAH01000097.1 GCA_003641425.1 Candidatus Zixiibacteriota bacterium | reverse complement strand
TATAGTCCGAGGTAAGGTGATCGGGGATGTTTTTTCATATCAGAATATTACAGTTACATCGACAGGTATTATCACCGGTGATGCCCGCGCCCCGAAAATCGAAAAATTACCCGGCGGTCTAATTATGGGGGATCGTATTGAGGGGGATCTCCCCCAGCTTCCCGATGTCAATGTATTCGCCGAAAATTCCCATGTCGCACTGATTGTGTCGATTATTATACTGATTGCTCTTTTGATTTTCGGTCTGCTCACCATCGCTCTTTTCTCCCGACCGGTCGAAAGGGTCAAGGTGTGTCTCCAGAAAAGCTTTATCAAGTCTTTCTTTATCGGACTGCTGACCTGGGTTATTTATACCCCCGTAATGGGCCTTCTGACCTTGACTATTATAGGTATCCCGGTGGCATTGATCGCCTTACCTATACTGCTGGTGCTTGCACTGATTCTTGGAATTGTTGCTTTCAGTCAGCTCACGGGAGAAAAGCTATCCGGATATATAAGCGGAGGCTCGAAATCGCGCTTATCCCAGTTTGTAACGGGTATTCTGTTTCTGATGATTTTCTGGATCATAATGTCGTTGTTCATGGCCGGTTCCGGCGGTGTAAGCGAAGGATTCGGGATTTTATTCCTCGTGCTGTCCATAATAATCTGGTCTATCGGGTTAACTGCCGGGCTGGGTGCGGTTATCCTGACGAGATTCGGCAGACAAGAATGTAAGGCAACGCTGGACATCACCATAAAAGCTGACGGCGCCAAACCGCCGCCGCCCACTCCGCCGCCATTAAGTTCGGAAAATTAAATCTGACATAAAATATTTTCACCAGGAGTAGTCATGTCCTTAAAATCAGCCGTTATAGCTATGTTCATGATCCTGTTAATGGCTGGCATTTTAAATGCCGGGAACATGGAAACGAAAAATATTGTCATACCCGCAGATAATATCAAAAAACTTATTGTCAACGCCGATCTGGGTGTCGGGATATATACTGTTATACCGGACGATATGGAAGAAATATTAAAAGCCGACATTGAATATAACGACAGACGCCTCGAGGTATTTACCGATTACGAGAAGGAAGGCGACATCGGCTATATCGATCTTGGCACGCGCCGCCTGAGAAAAACCGATTTTGACACCGATGACAATGTCTGGGATATTAAATTGTCAAATCGTTATCCGGTTGAGATGGAGTTCGATATCGCGGCATGCGAGGCGGATATTGATCTGGGGGGAATACCCATCACATATCTCGATTTCAACATGGGAGCGGCTGACGGCAAACTTGATTTCAGTCGTCCCAATCCCGAGACGGCAGCCAGGGTCAATTTCGATGCCGGAGCCGGTAAATTTGAAATAGAGAGACTGGGCAATCTTAATTTCAAACGCCTTTATCTGGATGGCGGTGTGGGGAAATTCATAATTGATTTTTCCGGCAAATATACTATGAAATCAAGAGCAAAAATATCACTTGGACTGGCTTCGGCGGTAATCTATCTACCAAAGGATCTTCCTTTCAGAATCGAGGCTGATGAGAACTTTCTATCCTCGATCGATTTCGACGAACTCCATGAGTTCGAGGCAGGTGATAACTATTATGAGTCGAACGATTATGATCAATCCGACTACGGTTTGGACCTGTTTATCGATGTCGGAATTGGATCAGTCAGTATTGAATGGTCGGAATGAACGATTTATGGAAACCGGAAGCCATCCGATTACCGGATGGCTTTTTTTCGAACTTTTTGCCCGATAGAGTGTTAAATAAAAACTTGTAAACGGTTGAAAACTTTCTTATTGTCATAGGGTGTATAGTTCGAGGCCCTTGGTAGAAATACCTTATAAAACATAGCCGAGGTAACTGATGAGAAAATTTGTTCTGCTAATACTGCTTGTTGCACTGACATATAATTTCGGGCTTGCCGGTATTTCTCCATTACAAAAAGAGATTTATCGGGCGCGGGACAGCGTCCTTCCGGCATTGGTACATATTCAGCCGGTAATAACGGATTTCAGGACCGGCAAGATGCGGAAGCAATCGGTAGTGGGTTCAGGTGTTGTATTTCACGAAGATGGTTATGTCGTTACCAATTATCACGTGGCCGGTAAGGCGGAGAGAATAATCTGTACTATGCCTGACAAGGAACAGGTAAAAGCAGAATTGATCGGCGGTGATCCACTGACCGACATTGCGATCATTAAACTCGATCTATCGAAATATTCCGGGAAAATACAGGTTGCCGAGTTGGGAGATTCCGACTCTCTCCAGGTGGGTCAATATGTTTTGGCGCTGGGTTCTCCCCTGGCTCTGGCGCGCTCTGTTTCTTACGGTGTGATTTCGACCACCGACCGCTACTTCCCCGGCGAAACCCGTCTTCCATCCGGAGAAAGAACCGGCATTTACAATAATTGGATTCAGACTGACGCCGCCATCAATCCGGGAAATTCGGGAGGACCGCTGGTCGATCTGGATGGCCGAATTGTTGGAATCAACTCCCGCGCAACACTCTTTGCAAACAATATCGGTTTTTCGATCCCGATCAATATTGTTAAAGAAGTTATAGACGGCATTCTTAAAAACGGCAAGGTAATTCGAAGCTGGATCGGCGTCCAGTGCCAGGAACTGCAAAATCTGGAATCGTGGTTCGGCACCGAAATAAACGAAGGTGTCCTGATCTCCTCGATCGATTCCAAATCACCAGCCGAAGAAGCCGGGCTTCAGGCCGGCGACATTATACTCAAAATGGATGACGAACCGGTCTCGGCGCGATTTGCCGAGGAGCTTCCGGCTTTTTATAAAAAAATAGCCGATCATCCAATTGGTTCTCAAATCGATTTAACTGTGATGCGTGGCGAACGAACCATATACGTAACGGTAACCACTCATGAACTGGGCGAAATGCTCGGAAAAGATCTCGAATGCAAGGAATGGGGTTTTACAGTCAAGGCAATAACCAAACAGATGGCAGTCGACAATCAGCTCGAGGATACTCTTGGAGTATTTGTCTCCGGTGTCAAGAGGGTCGGTGCCGCCGCGGAGGCCGGCTTAAGGCGAGGTGATATCATCCGGGGACTTAATGAACTGCCGACCATGTCTTTCCAGGAATTTTTCGATACATATAACCAGTTTATCGAGACGGAGGCGGAAAAGGTATTGCTTACTGTCAAACGGGCCGGAGGTACCAAATTCGTCCTTATCAAGGCAACAAATCATAAAGCGGATGAAGAAGATAAATAAAGGAGCAATAAAGTGAGGCTGATCGTTGTACTTATGACATTTCTTCTGTCTGTCGGCTCATTGTCGGCGCAGAATTTTGATTTCGATAAAATATACAGCCGGGCATCAGAATACACTGTCGCCGTCAACCTGGTAATTGAAGTTTCTTTCGGAACCCAGACGACCGATGCCAAAAATCGCGGTATCGGCAGTATTGTCAGTGCCGATGGGTTGGTGATGTTCGATGGAACTCCGATCGACAGTGAAGATCCTTTTTCTATCATGTCCGGGATGCAGATCAGCGCCGAGCCAAAAAGTATCGAAGTGGTAATGATGGACGGTACCAAATACACCGCCGAGTTTATCGGAATCGACCGCTTTACCAAAATAGGTTTTTGCCGGATTATCACCGAGGACGGGAAAAAATTCCCGTATGTTCAATTTAAGAAACGAAAAAGCTACAAGATCGGCGAATGGCTGGCCCTGTTTACTTTGCTCCCCGAATATGTATCGCCCCAGATGGGGGTCGATATCGGCCTGGTATCGGCCAATATAATGGAACCGGAAGAATTTGTGCTGACGGCCGGTTTTAACGAACTCGAGATCACTTCGATATTATATGACACTCTGGGCACACCGGTTGGTGTATTGGGTGATCTTGAAAACCCCGCGCTGTCCGGATTCGATGCATCGCGAATGATGGATTCTTTCTCGCAAATGGAAGATTTCATGCCTTTGCTGGGCGTTATCGGAGCCGAAAAGCTGAACAAGCTTATCAAGGATCCGCCCAAACGCGGTAAAGTCGATCGGGGCTGGCTGGGTATATATCTTCAGGCTCTGACTCCCGATATCGCAGAATTCTGGAATGTCGATTCCGAGGGCGGTATTATAGTCAATGAAGTGGTCAAGGATTCACCGGCCGATTCAGCCGGGATTATCACTGGCGACATACTTGTTGAACTTGAAGGCCATCCTATCGAGGTGAACAAAGAAGAGAACCTTCCGGTTTTTCAGAAGAAAATATCTGAAATGGGCGCCGGAGCCGCAGTCGCATTAACGGTTATAAGGCGACAGGAAAAAGGCATTGATACACTTGATATAAATGTAACTCTGGCACAGGCTCCGATATCTCCAGCCGAGGCTCCGGAATACGAAGATATCAATTTTGAAATTAAAGTTCGCGATATGGTTTTTGCCGATTATAATATTTTCAATCTTGACAGCGACTTAAAAGGAGTGGTTGTCAAAGAGGTTGAACCGGGCGGCTGGGGCGCGGTCGGCGGCATTCTTCCGGGAGACATTATCCAGTCCATAGATGGGGTGAAAACCGAAACGGTCGACGATGCCCGCGCGGCACTGGAAAGCATGGATGAGACAAAGCCGGAAGAAGTAGTCTTTTTCGTCTGGCGAGACAGCAAGACGTTGTTTATCAATATTAAAACAGACTGGTAGGCCGAAGCAACGCAGGCCGCCTATTCAAGGAACTTTTCCAATTTTGTAAAGAACTCCGCCTCTTCGGCGGAGTTGTATATCAGATAACCGACACCCACCTCGAACAGCATTTCGGAATAGGTCGAGAAGAATTCAATCTTTCGCCGCAATAGATTGAATTCCATTTCGGAAGCATGTTCTTCAAGAGTCAGCAGTTCGACTGCCGTTAACTTTCCATCTTTAAATCTGCTATAGGCCGGTTCAAGATTGTCGAGGGCCAGATTTTTTGTGAAATAGCTCATTGGAAGTGTGGCCACCAGCGAGGTTAATTTTTCAGTCGCGGTCATAATGGCCTGCATTCGATCAAAACGGATCATGTCTTTTTCGTAAAGCAGTTCATTCAGGGCGGCCTGCGCCTCATTGCCTCTGTGTTTCCATGATGTCCCGGATAAGATTGGCAGGCTCAGGTATCCGCCGATTGTCCAGGTATCGTCATCATTGCCGAATTCGGGCTTAAACTCGTTATTGTAAGAATATTTCGCACGCAGGGTGATATCCGGCAAATATCGTTTGCGATGTTGCGAAATCAAATCGCGCTGAATACCGATCGATAATGATGTGATCTGCATTTCGGTGGAGTTGGCTATGCCGGTATTTACCAGAAATTCTTCGAATTTTTTCTTCCGGTTTTGATCGGAGGTGTAATCATCGAATTTCCGCGCCATGCCGACCATGATTTCCGGAGCGAAGTTGCTTTTATCAAGAATGACAAGATTATCGCCGGGACGATTGAGCAAGACATTCAATACGACTCTGGAAATATTCAACTCGGCGCGGGCATCATGCAGAAGCATTTTGGCGGCCACCAGGCGTTCCTGTATGACCAGGATATCGAGCGTATCATTAAAGCCGAGGCGGGAGTTAGCCAGGGACATTTCCCAGTACTGCCTGAGACGGTCGATTTTTTTCTCGATAGTCTCGACCTTTTCTTCGTTTTCTATGACCGACAGGTAGGCGACTGCGACAGTATGTTTGAGGTCCAGGCGGGCCTGTTCGAGGCCGGCCTTTTCTATTTGAAGCTTTTTTTCGGCGATATGGATAGCTTTGATGACCGGGTACGACAACAATTTCTGATCCAGAATAATATCTGTTCCGAATTCACGGTTTAGAACATTGTTGTAAATGACCGCTTCGGTCTCATTCCCGGTCGCGGCCGCTGAAAGGTTCAGCTTAATTTGCGGATAATATGCCGAGTAGGCACTACCGGCGGCGGCCAGTGCCTCTTGGTAAACGGCTCCTTTCCGAAGTATGGACACATTTTCTCTCAGCGCCTGTGAGATTGCATCCGAGAAGCTGTACTGCGGTATATTGTCGGAAGGCACGGCTTGAATTGTTTTGGCATTATTGATGTGGTTTCTGTCGAACACGACATTCGATTTCCGTGCCGCTTCGAGATTTAAACAAATGGCCGGGGCCTCATCCAGCGTGGTCGGCATATCGGCCGGCCGTTCGCCGTTTATAATTCTGATGATTTTATGGGCGGTAAATCGGGCCAGCGGCAGATCGGGCCTGATACAGTTGGAAGCGGTGGCGCCTTTCTCCAGCAGAAGAAAACCCTCTGATGTAAAGGTCGGGACTCGGCCCATGGCTGTCTCATTAAAAAACTGCTGCAATTGATCCAGTTTTACACCCCACAGGGGCGGCAGGTAAAGAACGTCGATTTCATCACGAATATTGCCAAGCGATTTAAAAAAGCTGTAATTACCGTCGGGAGTGCGGGTATCGGATGAAATAATACTCGCTCCGTAGCGGTCGGCGGCCAATGCTAATCGTGATTTTATCTTGTCGGATTCATCGGCTGACGGGAAATACAAAAATCCGATTCTTCGCGGAGAAAACAGCTTTTGAATCATCTCGATATCCGATTCGATTTTTCCCGGATGATATGTTACCGTCAGATTATCGGCAATCGGACGGCCGTCGGTATCTATCAGTCCCTGTGATACAGGGTCGAACTGGTGAATACCGATTATCGCACCTTTATAGCCGGCATCAAGGAGATCTTCAACCACCCACGGCCCGACGGCAAAGACGATATCGATATCATTCATGCGGGCGAAATCGCGGCCGTAGGACCGGCAAATATCGCGTTTCCATTCGGCGCTTCGGTAGGCGTAGGGTTCGAAGATGATATTGATACTGTCGCCTGAAAACTGCTCCAGTTCGGCTTTGATTTCACTGGTGATGACTTTGTGGAGATAATAGGCTCCGCCCTCGAAATAGCCGACCTTGACTTCTTTGGGTTTGGTATCAGCCTGAGCGCCGGTTGCGAAGATCAGTAAAAAAGACAATATGTAAAAAATGGATTCTCGCTTCATAAAACACCCTCAGTGTTCTGATTAACATATATATTTATACCAAGATAAGCCAAAATGTTCTTGATTTCAACTTATTAGATAATCAGGGCTAAATCAGCCGATATGCCATAAAAAGTGGAAAGAGTACTTTTAATGAGATTATAAGGCCGAGAATAATATAAACAACTTTAAGCCAGAGCGGCCTCGACGAGGACGCGATTATCATATAAACCGGGAATATGATCAAATAATGCCTGTAAATAGACATAGTCGTGCCGGTGGTCAGCGAAAATAAATACAGAATAACGGCGGCGATCCATAACTCTCGTTTTATCCTGAAAGGAATAAAAATCAGAAAAGCCAAACCATACCAGATGATGACCACATTTTCCGGTCCCAGAAGAGGTTGTTTGAAAAGACTCTTGAGCATGCTCCAGAACGGAAAGGCCCAGATCCGGTCATATTTTGCCTGAAAATGAAGCTGAAGAAAGAAGTCATCAAATTCAATATAGAAGTATGTCCATAACAATAGCGGCCCCAGCACAAAGGGAATAATATATCCCGCCAGGCCAAGCCAATATGACGCGGTTCTAATCGGTTTATCAGTTGTTTTACCCTCATACCAATACCAAATCATGGGTATAGCGGCGATCAATATTCCGGTCGGATAGGTGAGCGAAATCGCCAGGGCGATAATGAATAGACCGATATCTCTGAATATTCCTCCTTTTTGGTACAGCAAAAGCAGATAAATGATAAAAAGAAGCATAAACAGCGCATAAGGGAAGCCGGTGAGCAAATAGAATGAGGCCGGCCCCAAAGCTGTCGCCAAAACGGTCAGAATCGCGGTCTTCAGATCATAGTGCCGGTTCATAAAATGAAACAGGAGTATGAACGACACAAAGGTGAATGCAAAAGCGAGTCCTATGAAGGCAGTTCGGGATTCTCCTCCCATAAGCGGCCGAAAAAATTTCACTACCAGCGGCCACATCGGATACCAGCCGGGATTTCCACAAATCTCACCCGCACGCCCATCGATCCCGGGAGTGCACGGATGCACATCATAGCCGGTCTCGGAGATATCCAGATAATGTTTCACATCCCAGACCGGGAGGTACAGATAATGGTTGTTATTAGCCTTCGAAATCCCGGTATATACAGCAATAAATGCCAGATATATTAGAATCGGAATCAGGTATATTTTGATTGTCTTTTTCGTAATCACTTTAGTTGTTAAGTTGAACGGAAATCTTATTTTTGGCAACCAATTTTTTCAATAAATCGTAAATTGACAAAAAATTAATACTTGTTGACAATTCACTTTCCGGTCAATATTAATTGTGTTTAATATAGTCCGGGAATTACTATGTAAACGGGGAATTTCTGTCTATGAAAATCATAATTGTCGGAGGCGGAATCGTCGGTTCCAGCCTGGCCGAACATCTGGAGAAAGGCCATCATGACATTTCGCTGATAGAAATCGATTCCAGGACCTGCCAGAATATCGGCGAACGGCTCGATATCCTGATTATATGCGGGAGCGGCAGTTCTCCCCGTCTTCTTGAACAGGCTGGAATCCGAAATGCCGATATGATCATTGCCGTCAGTCCCAACGACGAATTAAATATTCTTGTGTGTGCCATAGCCCAGCAGTACGGCGTAGCAACCCGTATAGCTCGCATCCGCAGCAATGAGTTCCGAAGCGAGGATGCCACTATCAATATAGGGAAACTAGGGGTAACACTGATTATCGACCCGGAAAGCGTTGTCGTCGATTCCATAACGCAATTTGTTGAGACCCCCGGGGCCACCGATGCCGTCAATTTTCAGAACGGCAATGTCCTTATGCGAGGATATACCGTTTCCGAAGAAATGC
>QNAH01000459.1 GCA_003641425.1 Candidatus Zixiibacteriota bacterium | reverse complement strand
GTCTGATATTTACTATGTCAGATATAGAATTCCGACGACAAAGTTTCAGTACCTCTGGGAGACTTATGAAAAAGCCAGGTGGTATTTGGACATGGAGAGTGAAGAATTTCCTGAGGCTTTGAAGTTAGAATATTTGGGCTATTTTTGTTTGTTTTAAAGATGCCCGGCCCGGTGTATTTCGCCGGCCGGGCGGCAGTAAATTCCGCTTGATAAATTCGCCTGTTTTTGTTAAAATTTGGTGGAGGTTATCAATGCCGGCAAACCTGCCACCTCAATACTACGAGCTGGAGCGGGAATATAAAACCGAACGTGATCCCCGCGAGAAGCTTCGCCTGGCCCAGGAGCTTTTGGCCATGATGCCCAAGCATAAGGGCACCGATAAGCTCCAGGCCGACATGAAAACCAAAATCGCCAAGCTCAAGCTCCAGATCGACGGCAATCAGAAAAAACACGGAGCCCGAACGGTCGAATCATATGATCATATTGACCGCGAAGGCGCCGCCCAGATTGTCCTGATCGGGCCGCCCAATTCGGGTAAATCGACCATTCTTGATGCTCTTACCGGGGCCCGGCCTGTGATCGGTGATTACCCTTTCACCACCCGGACTCCAATGTCAGGAATGACCGAATATGAATCGGTTCAGCTTCAATTGATTGATACGCCCCCGATTGCGGATGATTACCTGGAGAAATTTGTGCCCAGTCTGGTGCGCCAGGCCGATCTGGTCGTGGTCGTGGTCGATGTCGCCACGCCGGGATTCGAAACCAGGGTGGAGGCGGTCTTTAAACGCTTGGAAGAAAAAAGGATAATTCTGACGGCGGCGGTGCCCGACGAGGTCGATGATCCCCGGTTTTATTATAAAAAGACGATCCTGGCGGCCCACAAGTATTTCGAAAGCGGGGGCGAAGTAGGATTCCAGAACCTGAAAAACCGCTACCCTGATTTTGCCATTGTGCCGTCGTCGATTCTCGATGACGATGTAATTCACAATTTCAAGAAAACCATCTTTGATTCACTGAGTGTGATTAGGGTTTACACCAAACGGGTTGGGCACGAAGTCGATTTCACCGACCCGATAATCCTTCCGCTCGGAGGTACCGTTGAGGATGCGGCCTTTGAACTTCACAAGGATTTTGCCCATAAGCTCCAATATGCCAAAATCTGGGGAACAGGGAAACATGAGGGACAGCGCGTAAAAAACAATTTTGTGCTGTCCGACGGCGATGTCATAGAATTTCATATTTAGTCGTAAGCGGGGCATAAATTGCCGGTTCTGTACATAATAATTTGGAACACATTTTGAGCCGTAATGTTATTAATATTAGCTTGACGCCCCGGACTGCGTATATTATTATATTTAGTTAAGTATTGGGCCCATAGCTCAGTCGGTTAGAGCAGCTGACTCATAATCAGCGGGTCCCAGGTTCGAGTCCTGGTGGGCCCAGATGATATTTGACAAATGGAAGTAATTAACGGGCAATTAGCTCAGTTGGTTAGAGCGTTCGGTTCACATCCGAGAGGCCACTGGTTCGAATCCAGTATTGCCCAATTAATAAAGATGTTGGAGATGGCCGAAATTAAAGCCGTTCACTTAACATATTTGAAAAGCAACGAAATAAAATTAGGCCCCTCGTTGATAGAAAGGAAAAATAGGGCGCAGACTTGGGTTTAGATTCAAGACTGCGCTTTTTTTGTTATGTCTGTTGTAAAAAGTAAGGAGCGCGTGATGCTAAGCGATATTGAATTGCTTTTGAAGTTGCAGGTTATCGACTATGACCTTGGGGAATTGGAACGCTCTAAAGAATATATTCCTGATATGATGGAAAATCTGAAGCGTGAAATCAAAGAGTCCGAAGAACTTTTCCAGAAAACGGAAAAGGAGCTATCCGAATCTAAGGTCATGCAGAAAAATCTGGAACTCGAAATCAGCACCAGGCAGGAAGAGCTGAAAAAACTCCAGACTCAGATGATGTCGATCAAAACCAACAAAGAATACGATGCATTAATATCTCAGATAGACTCGGTAAAAGAGGCAATCAGCGATCGTGAGACTCAGGTTCTTGAATTGATCGAAAAAATCGAAAAACTTAACGGAAGCATCGATGATTATCGCAAAAACGCCGAAGAGAGCCGCGTGCAGAACGAGAAACAACTGGCTGTTCTCCAGGAAAAAATGGATTCAGTCGGGTCAAAAGTCAGCATCAAACAGGATGAGCGTCATCGTATCGAGGTTCAGGTCCCCAAAAGGACGATGTCGATTTATGAGAGAGTTCGCAAAAACCGGGGCGGCGATGTCGTGGTGACCGTCAAAAAACGCGCTAGCGGCTCCTGTTACAAGGCCCTGCCCCCGCACAGAATTCAGGAAATCAAAAGGGGTGACCAGATCATCACCTGCGACAACTGCGGCCGGATGCTGGTCTGGATAGATGGAGAAAGCGAGTAATGACAGAGTTTTTCCCCGATGAAGGGCTGACATTCGATGATGTTTTGCTGATGCCGTCGCGGTCCGATGTCCTTCCCAAAGATGTCGATATCAGCACCATCCTGACCGAACGTAT
>QNAH01000096.1 GCA_003641425.1 Candidatus Zixiibacteriota bacterium | reverse complement strand
GCATGAGCTGCGTGTTGCGACTGAAATAATGGAAATAGTCCGGCAGGAGATGATACGGCGGAAGCTCACCGGAATCAAAGAGGTCGGTGTTCGCCTGGGGGCGCTGTCCGGATTCGATGCCGAGGCGCTGGCTTTCAGTTTTGAGGCGGCGGTAGTCGATACTGCTCTTGACGGCGCCCGGCTGAAGATCGAGCAGGTTCCGGTCAAGGGAAAGTGCCGCTCCTGCGGTAGGGATTTCGAAGTGAATGAGTTTGTTTTTATCTGTCCTCATTGCGGTTCAGGCGAAATGGATATGACGCAGGGGGAGGAACTGGATATAACATATCTTGTCGAAGATAAACCGTAATCAGATCAGGAATGGAATGAGTATGAGTGAAAAGATAAAGATCGAAAAAAAGGTTCTTTCGGAAAATGACCGTCTGGCAGGTGAAATAAGAGCAAAACTTACAGCAGGGGGAATTCTGGCGCTTAACCTTGTGAGTTCGCCCGGTTCCGGGAAGACTTCGCTTCTGGAAAGGATCCTTAAGGATATGGGCGATAAACTCCGGATGGCGCTGGTGGCCGGTGATGTTCAGACCGAAAACGATGCGGAGCGCCTGGCCCGCGCGGGCGGCCGGGTTGTCAGGCCGATTGTGACCGGCGGAGCCTGCCATCTGGATGCCAGGATGGTCGGGAGAGTGTTGGAGAAGCTCGATTTGAGCGACACTGAAGTGCTCGTAATCGAAAATGTCGGTAACCTGGTCTGTCCTTCGAGTTATGATCTGGGCGAGGATATGAAGGTGGTTTTGATCAGTACCACCGAGGGCGACGATAAACCGCTGAAATATCCGTCGATGTTCCGGCGTTCATCGGTTATGATAATCAATAAAATTGATCTTCTGGGCCATTCCGATTTCGATATCAACCGTGTCAGGGAAAATGCCCGCACTATCAATGCCGATCTGGAGATATTCGAGCTTTCCTGCCGCACAGGCGAGGGGCTCGATGCCTGGTATGCATGGCTGATTGATACCGCGGCCAAAAAAAGGAAGGACCGAAATAGATGAGGGAGCGGGGCGATGAGATATTTTACTCATAACGGCAGTAAATACAAAGTTGATGCTCTCGGTTATCTGCTTGATCCCGAGGAATGGGATGAAAATTTCGCCGAGGGCATGGCGCCCAAGGTACGGATTGAAGGCGGTTTGACCGAGGCCCACTGGAAGGTGATATATTTCATTCGCAATACGTTCGATAAAATGAATATCTGCCCCCTGGTTTATGTCGCTTGCAAGCAGAATGCGATCGGTCTGGGTGATTTGAAAAAGCTTTTTCCGACCGGCTATCTCCGCGGGGCCTGCCGGCTGGCTGGCGTTACTTATCGTGAAGGGTATTTTCAGAAGAACTGGATCGAAGAGCATATTGTACACCATACACGGATGTATGAAAAGAAGTCATACGAAACAGATGTTTACGGTTTCCTGGTGAATTTCGAAGACTGGGATGAAAATTTTGCGGTGCACAAGGCTTACGAGATGAAGATGCCGGAATATCTTACAAGTAAACACTGGGATATCATTTATTTCATGCGTAAGCATTATGAAAGCACCGGTGTCGTCCCGACGGTATATGAAACCTGTGAGAACAATGATATCGATCTCGATGCCCTGGAACGTCTTTTCCCGGACGGGTATCATCGGGGCGCCGTTAAAATCGCGGGGTTGAGAGATGATTGAGTCCAATCGTGGTATATCAGGGAAAGTTTCCGGCAATAACGGGCTTTTTTGTATTGACAAGAATGCCGGGAAAGTTTATATTTATTAAAGTTTGTGAAATAAATCACAATATCAGGAGTTGTCTTGAATAACGAATCAAAATCAGTTATAGAACGGAAAGACTTTCAAGCTCTGTTCGATGCATTGAGCGCTGAGGGTTACAAGATATCCGGCCCGACAGTCAGGGATAATGCCGTCATTTACGATGAGATCGGGTCTGCCGAGGAGCTTCCCATCGGCTGGACCGATCATCAGGAGGGCGGCAGCTACCGTCTTACCAAAAGCAAAAAGAAGACCTTGTTCGGTTTTATTCTCGGGCCGTATACGTGGAAGAAACTTCTTTATCCGCCCGAGAAGAAAATCTGGGAGGCCCAAAAGAGCGACCGCAGTTTCGAGATTGTCGAGGCGGAATCTAAGCCAATTAAGCAGGCCTTTGTCGGTGTGCGGCCGTGTGAATTGAAGGCCATCGGCATCCAGGACAAGATACTTCGTGATGGTCAGCATTCCGATCCGGAGTACGGTGCTCTTCGCCGTAATCTTTTCATCGTGGCGGTCAACTGCACCAATCCCGGCAATAATTGTTTTTGTGTATCGATGAATTCGGGGCCCGGGGTTTCGGACGGTTTCGACCTGGCCCTGACCGAGATGTTCAACGGCAAGGATCATTATTTTGTTATCGAGGCCGGTTCCCGAGCGGGCAAGAAGATACTGGAAAAGATTCCGCATCGCCCGGCCAAGCCGGAGGAACTGGAGCAGGCGGAAAAGGCGGTGGAAAGGGCGGCCTCGAAGATGGGGCGCAGTCTCGATATGAAAGGGCTCAAGGAGATTCTCCATAATAATTTCGACAGTCATTACTGGGGCGAGATCGCCAAGCGGTGTCTGACCTGCGGCAACTGCACGATGGTTTGTCCGACCTGTTTTTGCTGTAATATCGAAGATACGACCAATCTGGGCGGCGACCGGGCAGAGAGGCGGCGCTACTGGGATACCTGTTATTCGGTCGATTTTTCCTATATCCACGGCGGCAGTATCCGCTCCACCGATTATTCGCGTTATCGTCAATGGCTGATGCATAAGATCGCTTACTGGCAGGACCAGTTCGGGACACCCGGCTGTGTCGGTTGCGGTCGTTGTATTACATGGTGTCCGGTCGGTATCGATATTACCGAGGAAGCCGGCGCAATCCGTGAAAAAGCGTAAATTATTACTTTTTTATAAGAGGATATGAGCCATGGAAAATCTTGAGAGAATTTTGACAGAACACCCGTTTCTGACGGGGATGGATAAGAAACATATACAGACACTGGTTGGATGCGCCTCGAATGTCGCTTTCAAGGAGGGCGAGTTCATATTCAAAGAAGGCAGTGATGCCGATTCGTTTTATTTTATCCGTCACGGGCGGGTGCAGATCGAGACTCATGTTCCCCAGAAGGGGGCGATTGTAATCCGTTCTCGTGAAGCCGGCGAGATTCTCGGCTGGTCCTGGCTGGTGCCGCCGTACAAATGGCATTTCGATGCCCGCGCGGTGGAACTCACCCGCGCGATTGTTCTCGACGGTAAATGTCTTCGCGACAAATGCGAGGATGACCATGATCTCGGATATGAAATTATGAAAAGATTCAATCTAATTATCGCTGAAAGACTGGAACAGACCAGGTTTCAGCTAATGGATGTTTATGGCAAAAATGCAAAATAAAAGTAAGACTTCAGATATCTCGCTGATCGACCCGATGCTGGTACAGGCTTATACTATCCAGCGGGTGGTCAGGGAGACATTCGACACTTTTTCGCTGGAGCTGGAGCCGCAATCCGGCGGTGGCGAATTCAAATTCGCCCCGGGACAGTTCAATATGCTCTATGTTTACGGGGTGGGCGAAGTGCCGATATCGATCAGCGGCGACCCGTCAAAGGAAAAGCCGCTTATCCACACGACCCGGGCGGTTGGAACGGTCACCAAGGCCATGAAAAATCTCAAAGTCGGCGACACTATCGGAATCCGCGGACCGTACGGCAGCAGCTGGCCGGTCAAAGAAGCCGAGGGTTATGATGTAGTAATTGTCGCCGGGGGTATCGGGCTGGCGCCGCTCCGGCCAGTTATCTATTATCTCTTGCAGCACCGGAACAAATACGGTCGGATAGTTCTCCTGTATGGTACAAGAACGCCGGAGGATATGCTGTACCGCAAGCAACTTGAAAAGTGGCGCAGTCGTTTCGATCTCGAGACCTATTTGACGGTCGATCGCGCCACTGGTTCCTGGCGCGGTAATGTCGGGGTAGTGACGACTCTGATCGGCCGGGCCCCGTTCGATCCGCTGCATTCGGTGGCGGTTGTCTGCGGACCGGAAATCATGATGCGATACACCGTTCTTGAACTGTTAAAGCGTGGTGTGGACGAGGAAAAGACGTACATCTCGATGGAGCGTAATATGAAGTGTGGTATCGGGCTGTGCGGTCACTGCCAGCTTGGTTCGTCATTTGTGTGCAAGGACGGGCCGGTGTATCGCTATGATAATATCAAGCATGCCTTTACAATGTGGGAAATGTAATATGAGCCCGATAAAAAAACCAAAACTTGCTGTCTGGAAATTCGCTTCATGCGACGGCTGTCAGTTGTCGCTGCTTGATTGCGAGGATGAGCTTCTGGCGATTGCCGACGCCGTGCATATCGCCAATTTCCCTGAAGCCTCGCGCGCCGTGGCCAAAGGGCCGTATGATATATCTCTGGTCGAGGGTTCGATAACGACACCGCATGATGCCGAGAGGATTCATAAGATAAGACGTTCCTCAAAATTTTTGATAACTATCGGGGCGTGCGCTACGTCCGGGGGTATCCAGGCGCTCAGGAATTTCAAAGATGTCAACGATTTTATCTCTATTGTATATGCGAATCCCGAATATATAGAAACTCTGAATAAATCGACGCCGATCGCAGATCATGTTTTTGTCGATTTCGAACTGCGCGGCTGTCCGATCAATAAATATCAACTGGTGGAAGTGCTCAATGCGTATCTGAACGGACGCAAACCGAATATCCCGCAATACAGTGTGTGTGTCGAATGTAAACGGAAAGGTAATGTCTGTGTTATGGTTGCGACCGGCGCTCCCTGTCTCGGGCCTGTTACCCAGGCCGGTTGTGGCGCCATTTGTCCGACTTATCAGCGGGGCTGTTTCGGATGTTTCGGACCGAAGGAAACACCCAATACAAGTTCGCTTGCGGATTGGTACAAGAATTTGAAATTGTCCGAAGATGATATTATGAGATATTTTCGGAGCTTTAATGCCTTTGCCGAGCCGTTTCGGAAGGAGAGCGAGGCGCATGAATAATAGAGTCATAAAAGTCGATTATCTCGCCCGTGTCGAAGGCGAGGGACAATTACTGGTTAAGATAAAAAATGACGCTGTTACCGATGTCAAATTCAGCATCATTGAACCGCCGAGATTCTTCGAGGCCTTTCTGCGGGGCCGACATTTCACCGAAGCGCCGGACATAACGGCGCGGATTTGCGGCATCTGCCCGGTGGCATACCAGATGAGCTCATGCCATGCCATGGAAAGTATCTGCGGTGTCAAAGTGGACGGCGCCTTGCGCGAATTGCGCCGGCTGTTGTACTGCGGTGAGTGGATCGAATCGCATGCACTGCATGTTTTCATGCTCCATGCTCCCGATTTTCTCGGTTATGAAGATTCGATTCAGATGGCCAAAGACCATCCCGATCTGGTTAAAAATGCCCTGAAACTAAAAAAGATCGGTAACGAAATAATGATTCTTCTGGGCGGCCGGGAGATCCACCCGATCAACCCGAAGGTCGGCGGATTCTACAAGGTGCCGACCAAAAAACAGCTTCAGGGGTTGGTTGAACCGCTGAAATGGGCACTTGATTTTGCCATCGAGTCGGTCAAGATCATGGCCGGTCTCGAGTTCCCGGAACTGGAACGTGATTACGAATTTGTATCACTAAGGCACCCCGATGAGTACCCGCTGTGCGAAGGAGATATCGTTTCCAACAAGGGAATCGATATCGAGCTCAGCAAATTTTTCGATTATTTCGAGGAGCAGCATGTGCCCCATTCGACCTCGCTCCATGCCGTAGTCAAGGACCGCGATGACTATCTGACCGGTCCGATGGCGCGATATGCCAACAATTATGACAAGTTGACCCCTAAGGCGAAAAAGGCGGCCGAGGATGCCGGTTTACCCAAGGTGGTTCTCAATCCGTTCAAGAGTATAATTGTCCGCGCGGTCGAGATGGTTTTCGCCTGCGAGGAGGCACTTCGGGTGGTAGACGAATACAAGATGCCGGACAAAGCTTATGTCGAGGTCAAATCTAAGGCTGGAGTCGGATTCGGGTGTTCGGAAGCGCCGCGGGGAATCTGTTTCCACCGGTATGAGATAGATGACGGCGGTATAATCAAGGATGCGCGGATTCTGGCACCGACCTCGCAGAACCAGAAGGCGATAGAAAAAGATCTACGGCAGTTTGTTGAAAATCATCTCGATCTGTCTCATGAGAAAATGACCTGGCAGTGCGAACAGGCGATACGCAATTACGATCCCTGTATCTCATGCTCGTGTCATTTCCTGAATCTTCAGATAGAGCGCGAATGACGCTCGTGAGTCATGACTGACAGGAACCGCATATTGGTTATCGGTATCGGCAACGATTTCCGTTCCGACGATGCGGTCGGCCTGTATGTTGTCCGAAAAATCGAGGAAATGGGGCTTGAGGGAGTCACGATCATCAAGGGAATCAACGACGGAACCTCGATGATCGAACTCTGGGCGGGCGTCTCAAATGTTTTTGTTATTGATTGTGTTTCGTCGGGGGACAATCCGGGAAAGGTTTACCGCTTCGATGCTTTCCGGAATAAGATTCCGGAAGACCGTTTTCCCAGTTACTCATCGCATGCATTCAATATCACCGATACTATCGCCCTGGCGCGGAATATAGACCGTCTGCCAGGAAGCCTGATAATTTACGGCATCGAGGGTGAGAATTTCGACACCGGCGATCGGCTCTCGGATGCGGTAAAGGAATCCGCAGGTAAGGCAGTCATTCGTCTTGCCGGTGAGATCGAGCGTATCATTTGCAGTAAATGCACCGATTGAAATATGAAGGTGATAACCTTGCAACGATTATTGATAAATATTCAGGGGCTGGTTCAGGGGGTTGGATTTCGGCCTTTCATTTATCGTCTTGCCGGTGATCTTAATCTTAATGGATGGGTAGGCAATTCGCCGCAGGGGGTGCAGATCGAAGCGGAGGGTGACCGGGGAAATCTGGAACGATTCGTTGATCGTCTCGATGCCGACAAGCCGCCGCTGGCTATGATCAATAATAAAGAATTGAAATGGCTTGATCCGGTTGGATATGAAGAATTCACTGTCCGTATGAGTGGTAAGGACGGCGGCAAGACGGCGCTGGTGTTGCCGGATATAGCCACCTGCCCGGATTGTCTGGATGATATTTTTGACACGTCCAACCGGCGTTATCGTTACCCATTCACCAACTGTACCAACTGCGGGCCGCGGTACAGTATCATTCATACGCTGCCGTATGATCGGGGTAATACAACGATGCGCATATTCCCAATGTGCAAAAAATGCCGCGAGGAGTATGAGGATCCGGCGAACCGCCGTTTCCACGCCCAGCCCAATGCCTGTCTCGAGTGCGGGCCGCATCTTGAATTATGGGATATTAATGGTAATATCTTCGGTATGCATGATGAGGCTTTGCTCGCGGCATGCGATGCGGTAAAACAGGGCAGGATTCTTGCGCTCAAGGGGCTTGGGGGCTTTCAGCTTATTGTTGATGCCCGCAATGATGACGCGGTGCGGCTGCTCCGCGGGCGCAAAGGGCGTGAGGAAAAGCCGTTTGCGCTAATGTATCACTCGCTTGAGGCGGTTAACAATGACTGCCTGGTATCGGATATCGAGAAGAAGCTTCTAATCTCGCCGCAGGCTCCAATCACTTTGTTGCGAAAGCAGAAGACAAATAATATCGCCGACTCCGCGGCGCCGGGGAACCCGTATCTGGGGGTGATGCTCCCGTACACCCCGCTACATCATCTGCTGATGCATGAGCTTCGGTTCCCGATAGTGGCCACCAGCGGGAATTTGACCGACGAGCCGATCTGTATCGATGAGCACGAGGCGTTGGCGAGGCTGAAAGGTGTTGCGGATTTGTATCTGGTGCATAATCGTCCGATTGCGCGTCAGGTGGATGATTCGGTGGTGCGGGTAATGCACGGTTATGCGATGGTAATCCGCAACGCGCGGGGGTATGCCCCAACGCCGATCCGTATGATCGGCAGGGTGAAGCCCTGCCTGGCCGTCGGCGGGCATTTGAAGAACAGTGTTGCTATTGCGCGGGAAGGATGTGCCTTTGCCAGCCAGCATATCGGTGATCTGGAGACAGTCGAAGCATACGAAGCGATGAAAAATGTAGCAGTATCGTTGTCCGACATTTATGATTTCAAACCTGAATCGGTTGTATCCGATTTTCACCCAGACTATTTATCGACCCGTTTTGCGGCGGAGACATCACTGCCCATGAAGAAGGTTCAGCATCATGTCGCGCATGTTCTGGCCTGTATGGCGGATAATGATCTCGATGAGCCGGTGCTGGGTATATCTTGGGACGGGACCGGTCTTGGGCCGGACAGGACAATCTGGGGGGGTGAATTTATCAGAATAAACGGCCGGGCGGTTGTCAGGGCGGCACATTTCAGACTGTTCCCGCTTCCGGGGGGCGACAGTGCGATCAGGGAACCGAGACGCACGGCGCTGGGGCTGCTGTATGAAATTTATGGTGCGGATGTTTTCGGCATGAATGAATTGAAATCCATACAGTCGTTCGATAATTATGAACTTGATGTTCTAAGAAGTGTCATGAAAAACGGAATCAATTCACCGATGACATCGAGCGCCGGACGGTTGTTTGATGCGGTTTCTTCGATACTGGGTTTTTGCCAGGTATCCAGGTATGAAGGACAGGCGGCAATGATGCTGGAATATGCCGGTGAAACGGAGACAGCAAAGCAGTCATACCATTTCGAGATATGCAATAACGGCCGGATTCTTATTATCGACTGGGAGCCGATTATCCGCGATATTATCAGCGATTTGTATGGCGGAGTCGTTTCCGGGCGGATCGCAT